>JAFNGF010000419.1 GCA_017885385.1 Planctomycetota bacterium | reverse complement strand
ACCGAGATGAACTACTGGCCGGCGGAAATCTGCAACCTGTCCGAGTGCCACCAGCCGCTGTTCAACATGATCAAAGACATCTCCGTCACCGGTGCCAAGACGGCCAGAGTCTACTACGGCTGCAACGGCTGGGTGACACACCATAACACCGACTTGTGGCGCGGCACGGCTCCGGTCGATGCGGCACGGTTCGGCATGTGGCCTCTGGGAGGTGCCTGGCTCACGCTCCATCTGTGGGAGCATTACGCCTTCACGGGCGACCGGCAGTTCCTGAAGGAGTACTATCCCATCATGAAAGGCTCCGCCCAGTTCCTGTTGGAACTGCTGGTGGAGGAGCCCAAGCATCATTGGCTGGTCACGCCGTTCTCGATGTCCCCGGAGCACGGGTATCTCGACAGCGAGGGCAAGCTCGCCTTCCTCTCGCCTGCGCCGACGATGGACGTCGCCATCATCCGTGAGCTGTTCCTGCGCTGCATCGAGGCCGGCAAACTGCTTGGCGTGGACGAGGAGTTCCACGGTAAGCTTCAAGCCGCCCTCACAAGGCTTCCGCCATACCAGATCAACCGCCGGGGCTTCGTCCAGGAGTGGATTGAGGACTGGCAGCCTGGCGACCAGGGCCATAACGTCTCGCCCCAGTTCCCGTTCTATCCGGGCAGCACCATCCAGTTGCGGCGTGATCCGCAATTGTCGGACGCCATGCGCAAGTGGATGGACACGCGCCGGAGCCGGGGCGGTTGGCCTACGGCGTGGGACATCTGCATGTGGTCACGTCTGGAACGGGGCGACAAGGTCGCCGACTGCATGCGAACTTACGTCAGCAATTCCGTGGCTGCGAATCTGCACAACCGGGGTGCAAATCAATCCAACGGTACCTTCGGCTTCACTGCTGGCGTCGCTGAGGCGTTACTTCAAAGCCACGCCGGCGAGATCAGCCTGCTGCCCGCCCTGCCCACTGGATGGACCAACGGCTCGGTCCAGGGCCTGCGGGCACACGGCGGATTCGAGGTCGATATGCGGTGGAAGGACGGTAATCTTCAGTTAGCTCAAATCCGCAGCCGTATCGGCGGTTCCAGCCGCATCCGCTACGGTGAGAGAACGGCAACGGTATCGGTTAAGGCCGGCGAAACGGTTTCCTTGAATCCAGATCTGACCATGTCGCCCGCTCGCCCCTGTGACTACCATTTCGACGGGACGATCTCCCGCGAGGTATTGGAGAACTACCTGGACCGCTCCGTGACCATGGCGTATTTCTTGGTCACAGGAAAGACCGAAGGCAATCGAGAGTATCTCTACCGCGACGACGACTTACGGCTGATTCAGAATATCGGGGCCAAGTTCATCGGCCGGGCCATTTACCGCTGGAACGGCGAAAGCCGCTTGAACGATCCCAACTTCTGGAAGGACGCGAAAACGCTGATCGCGAAGGTCCATGCCTTCGACCCGGATGTCATCTTCCAGGGCTGCATGTTCGAGACGATCAGCCGGGACGTGGAACGCGTGAAGGTTCCAGCCTGGGTGTTCAGAGACTTCGGCCTGCCCGTCGACGACCGGACGTTCTCATATGACGCGATGCTCAACAAAGACGGTAAGCTGGTCAACCATTGGGGCCGAGCTAGCGTTCCTGATGTGACCCGGCCGGAAACGCAATTGTGGTTCTACTACCTGACAGGATCCTACATCGACCTGGGCTGCGAGGCTTTGCACTTAGGCCAAGTGGACTTGATCGGCATGGCCGATCGCGACCTGAAGGAATGGTCCCGCGTCGTAGCCAGAATCCGTTCCTACGCAAAGGCCCACGCCCGCCGCCACCTGGTGCTGCTGGATGCCCACGTGCCCAGGGGTGGAATGGTCGTGGACGGCGTGAGCCTGCTGGATTTCAACTCTTTCCCGATGCGTATAAAGGCCATCCCGGAGAAACCGCACGAAGCTGAGCTGCAAGTCGGCCACTTGGACAGCCTCTACAAACGCAGCAAGGGCTGCATCTCGCCCAGCGGCTGGAGTTGCCAGAGCCTGCCTTACTTGGTCGAATTCGACAACTTTGGCCGTAGCCGAACGCCCAATGTCGCGGACAATAAGACGATCTTCGTCTGGGGCTGGGACGAGATCTCGTGGTTCTCCCTCCAGCCGGAAGAGTACCGGAATAAGTTCCTCGTCTACGCCTACGACTGGCTTCAAAGAACCGACCCGAACGGCCATCTGCAAATGCCGATAAGCCGGATGCTCTCCTGTCCGAACGAAAGCCAGGGCAGTTACCGGGCCAATATCAAGAGCCCGAGTTGCCCCATAGGATACTCCCAGGAAGAGACAATCAAACAGATATGGAGTAACAACCTTCGTCCAACGGAAAACTGAGTAGTTCTGCGCAACTCAAGGAGTATATATCATGGCAGACACACAACGTACGGTCAGCCGCCGGGACTTGCTCCAGGCCTCTGTGGCCGCAGCAACGTTCACGATAATCCCGCACCACGTTCTGGGAGGTCAAGGCCAGCCCTCGGCCAACGAGAGGCTGAATATTGCGGCGGTGGGCGTCGGCGGCATGGGTGCCAACAATCTATCCGCCTGTGCGGGGGAGAATATCGTCGCCCTCTGCGATGTGGACGCCGGCGGCTACGCGGCAAAGACCATTGCCAAATACCCTGGCGCTAAGACTTATAAGGATTTCCGTGTCATGTTCGACCGGCAGAAGGACATAGACGCGGTCATTGTGGCCACTCCTGACCACACTCATGCGGTCGTGGCCCTGGCGGCTATCCGGCGCGGCAAGCATGTGTATGTCCAGAAGCCCCTTACCCACAGCGTCTATGAGGCACGGGTGCTCGTGGAGGAAGCCCGCAAGTACAGGGTAATGACCCAAATGGGCAACCAAGGGCACTCCGGTGATGGTCCGCGGCTGATCAGCGAGTGGATCGCTGATGGTGTCATCGGCGCGGTGCGCGAGGTCCACTGCTGGACCAACCGCCCTGTCTGGCCACAGAGTATCGAAGTCGAGCGGCCGAAGGAAACGCCGCCTGTGCCATCCACGCTCGACTGGGACCTCTGGATCGGTCCAGCGCCCCTGCGACCATACCATCCCTCCTATCATCCTGGCACATGGCGGGCGTGGTGGGACTTCGGCACAGGGTCGCTCGGCGACCTGGGCTGCCACATCATGGACCCGGCGTTCTGGGCCTTGAAACTCAAGTACCCCGTCAGTGTCGAAGGGTGCATCTCGACCTACTGGGAGCGTCTGTGGCAGAAGACCGAGCCGAAGAATGAGCAGTATCCCCGCTCGACTATCGTGCGCTACAAATTCCCCGCGCGGGATGGTATGCCTGAAGTCAAACTGACGTGGTGGGATGGTGGCATGATGCCCGAGCGGCCGGAGGTCCTGGAGAAGGGACGCCGCATGGGGGACGATGACGGCGGCGTTCTCTTCATTGGTGATAAGGGCCTGCTGATGTGCGGCTGCTTTGGTAAGGGTGCACGCTTGATCCCTGAGTCTCGGATGAAGGAGTACAAGAGACCCGCTCCGACGCTGCCGCGTGTGCCGGGCGGCGAAAGCGGCCATGAGAGAGACTGGGTCCGCTCGTGCAAGGACGGCAAACCGTCGAGCGCCAGCTTCGACTATTCCGGCCCCTTCGCCGAGACCGTTCTTATGGGGAACCTGGCCATCCGCTTCCCCTTCCGCGAACTCCAATGGGATGGTGAGAAGATGGAAGTGACCAATGATAAGGATGCCAACGCATACGTCCGGCGGCAATACCGGAGCGGATGGACGCTGTAGAAAGGACATCCTGGGGTATTAAGCGGTAATGGTCTGTCTGAAGTACCATGGAGGACTCTTGAAGTTCTTCTGGGGAGCCACCTGATGGAGGGGATGAATGAGTTTACACTTCTGGCCATCGGGGCCCACACCCTTCAGGCGTATGCCGACCCCGTCAACGCTGAGCTGAGGATGACTCCGGTTATGGATGAAGGATCAACTCAAGAGCGGGTATTGTTCGTCAATTCAACTGACGCAGCAGCCGGGTCGAAAGTCTCAAAATCAGTGGGTAACGAGGCCACTTACAATCTGCTGACAATGGTGGTGCCTCGCAGAATGCTGTCTCCATTTTGACTCCACGCCCAGGCATTTCAGCCAAAATTGCGCTTGGCAATACCATGTCAAGTGCAAAAAAGGTGGTTTTCACGATTTATCGGTCTGGAAATCGGACTTGTTGTCCGTTGTCCCCTTACATGCGAAGTTTTGGAGATTTCACGAAGCGCTCATATACAAGAGCCCGGCGACCCGCACTGAGATTCCCACGGTTCTTGGCTGAAGTACCTCCATTTTTCTGAAAAATTTCGCTTTTAACGACTTTGACCCTTCTTTAGAATTTCTTACACAGGAAAATCCATCATTCTGGTCTATTTTCTTCACATTTGTTCCGTAATCTGAAATTGCAGACCTCAAAAAATCCGAAAATAAATAGCCGAAAAGTGAGAGTTGGTACCAACCTCAGACTCGCGCACCAGCAGGTCAGACTCTTGTCTGGCGGTGTCGTTTTTCAGAACTATGCGCACCGTACACCTATGAAGAGCTCAAAGTCAAACACTAAAATCCCGGTTGCCCAAAGATTTTTTCTTTGAGGCATCCACGTTGCGACCTCTCAGCCACGCTTCGTAGGATGCCCTCGAATCGGCCCTCCAGAAGTATCAACGCAAAAAAACTTTACCAACATCGTGAGGCTCTACCAAAAATGTCGGTCAACCGTCTTTGCCATTTGCCTTATCTTAGCTTGCTGCTTGGCGTCCTCTGTGGGTTTCATGCACCGATCTCAGCGTCATCTACTCCTTAAGCACAGCGGCGCAGGCTCGCTGCAAATACTCAGCGTATTGCCAATCGCCGCTGCTGCCGGTCTGTCGCGTGATAACCAAATTGAGGCTGGGAACGAAAGCGATCAACTGACCGCCCGAGCCGGGCTTATAGCGGGCATCAGCGGGAATACCTTCACCGCTGGGAGTGCCGCCTTCGCCTGTCAACAGCGCGGGCAGTTCCCAGCCATGTGAAAACGTCTGAGCCGGGACCTTAAAACGCATCTCCGGTGTCGTCACATCGTGAGTCGGTCGGGACGTCTGTTCGACAAACCATCTCGGAATGACCTGCTTGTCGCCCCACCTGCCGTTTCGCAGCATGCAGTATGCTATGCGAGCAAGGTCGCGGGCCGGCATGCCCATTCCGTGTGACGGATGCCTGCCGATCTCGTTGCCGCCATCGTAGTATTGGAACCACCAATGCTCACATCCTATCGGTCTGAACAACACCTCGATGGCAAACTCGTCGTAGGGCTTGCCCGTAACGTTTTCGCAAACCAGTGCCGCATGAGCCAAAGCATGCGTCGAGTAACCGCAGGCTGTGCCCGGATCGAATGCCAGCCTTGCAGTTCGTTCATCACCGCTGTGGCCGAGGATATACTCCCACGTGCCGTCGTTTTGCGCGCCGGTCGCCTCGGGGCAGATGCCTGAGGTATGATTGAGCAATTGTCTGACCGTAATCTTCGCCTTGCGTGGGTCGCTCAGCGGCTTGGCCCAGGGAATGAAATCGAACGCCGCCTCGTCAAACGACATCCTCTTCGGCGTCTTGCCTTGCTGGCTTTGCTCGGACGCGATGGCCAGCACAGTCGCACAGATAGCCTTCGAGACGGATGCAACACGGCGTGAATTGGTCTTGCTGCTGTTACCACGCTCCACTTCCAGCACGATGTAGCCGTTGCGGATGACGACCGCCGCAAAGCCCCGCTCATCGCTCTTGAGAAGCCACTGTTTTAGATCATTGAGCTTTGCCGGATCCATCCCGCCGAGCCGGCGAATATCATCGGGATCGCCGAGCTTACGCCAGCCGCCTTCCGATTCCGGCGGCGGGAAATACGCATCGGCTTTCTTTGGTGTCGTAAGCATCTTGAGCATTCCATACACTGCAGGATCGTCTTGCGCTCCCTTGAATTGGAACGGAAAATACTGGTTGATCTTGTTCTGCATGAATCCCCACGATGTACCATGCCTGACGCTCAACTGTGCCGCTTCGGCCGCCTCTATGCCGTACTTGTCGTCCTCGTTGCAGATGATGGGCTTGCCGTACTTCCTCAAGTCCTGAATCCTTTTGGGAATATCGTCCAGTTTGGTGCCATTAAAATGAATCAGCAGGAAATCACTTGCTCGAGCCACGTTGTCCGGCAACCTGCCGTCACCCAGTCCGCTCGTAGAGACCAGCAGCCCAGGCGAAGTTTCTTTTGCCAGCCGAATGAGATCGACCTGGCCTTCGGGCTTGCCGAGGATGGCATGGTCAAAGCCAGAATGATTGAATTCGTTGGCAATCTCCAAGGCAACATTGGAAAGGCCCGATTCTGTGATCCACCGGACCACGTTTACGACACCGTCGCGCACGGCCTGAGCGTCTTTCAATATCTGGTCCTGCCGCTGGTAGTAGCAGCCAAGAATGACGACAACTCCCTTGCGGTCGCACGCTTCAATGACCCGCCTTACCCTCTCCAGATAGCCCTTCCTCAGCGAACCATCCGGATTGAACGCGGAATTGATCGCTCCTTCATAACCTGGGTTTCCTCCTTGCAGATTCACTGTGAAAGCACGAACACCTTGGGCTGCATAGTCTGGAATCGCAGCAACGAATTCATCCGTATTCTTCTCGGCGTCAAACTCGGGTCGCTTGCGATCCTCGAAGACAGCGTTGACCATCCGAACATTCATGAGCAACCCTTCAGCCTGAGCATTCGGATACGTCAGACGCCCATTGAGATACCAGCGAGCATCCTTGATGGAAACCTGGGTTCGCGTCGGCTTCTCCGGTCCGCCTGAAGCGGGCATTTCGGCTGATGACAGTAGCCCGATCACAATTGCGACCAAAGAAATCCCAGTAAACCTTTGAAAAGACTTTCCCACCATATGCCCTATATCACTTCTATAGTAAAGAAAATCCTGACAACTACCGATAACATTGACAGGCAGCGATTGTAACGGCAGTTTGGTTGCTGCTCAATTGTCTAACAGTTTTTTGAAAGGGTATTGGAATGGCTTGTGGTAAGAAGGGCTGTGGAACAAAAAAAGTAATGGCCAAAAAAGGCAAAAAGAAAACCAAGAAGTAGAATGAGTATTTTAGTTCTCTCTCCTCCCTCTTAGCGTGGTTGCATTCTCAAGAGGGAGACGGTCTCATTTTTCTTTATTGTGAACCTTACTATAAGCCTCAGTTATCCTTTCAGTTGATGGTTGCAGATAAACAGAGGTAGTCTTCAGGCTCCGATGCCCGACTTGCTTTTGAACAATAGGTAACGCAACGCCTCTATCAACTACATAATGGAATATGTGACTGTGGCGAAGCGAGTGCACCGTGAACATCTTCAAGTTCCTACCAAGGGAATCCTTACCATAGACCTGCTGTAAGCCTGCCTTAGTGACGTAACGCTGAAATATTTGCCTGATTCGGTTTTCCGTATACGGCTTATTCCGCCTTTTTCCAGGGTGAAATAAGTAGGCATTGGCGTTTCTTGTTCTCTCACTTCGCTTAGTCACCAAACCCTTTTGTTTCAGCATGCTTTTGACCTCATTGGTTAAGCCCCTTGGCAAATAGCTTATCCTCGCATGCTTTGTCTTTGTGTTTTCTGCAGGAAAGAAAACCGTGCTTCTACTGAAGTTTAGATGCTTGACTTGAATCTTTACAAACTCGCCGACTCTGCAGCCGAGTTCGTAGATAATTTCAAACATCAGCTTGTGATTGTAGTTGTCGATGTTGTCAAAGAGCTGCCCAAGTTCATCGACGGTGAGATAGCGGACCACCTCTCCGAAGCGTTCGTATTTCTTTGAATGTCGTGGCTTCCTGTTCAAACTCTCCGTCGCAGGAGTAGGATCAGCGTGCTGTTCCGATTGCATGTAAATGTGAAATCAGAAGGGTTTATAAACCTTTGTGTTTGGATAGGAAACAATGCCCTCGCGGCGAACAGCGATGTACGCGCATCGCGCGCTCGACTTTGAGATCTAGCTTTTTAGATGTCCTTCATGAAGTGCCACAGAAGCCATATGCATCTCGCAGGTGTTCGGTGAAGTACATCTTTTTTGACCAAGCGGTTTGGCCACAATGAGTTTTTTCAGGAGACGCATTATGGAAGAGCAACTCACAAAATCACCGTCCCTTACGGAGCGTCGAGCTTATTGGCGAGACGAGCTTCTGCAGTGGGCTCAAAGCGGCCTAACTCAAAAACAGTTCTGTCAGCAACGAGGCTTATCCGGTCATGCGTTCGTCTGGTGGAAGGCAAGATACCGAGACGAATTGAATCTGCCCTACAGGGCGGTCAAGACAGCCTCCACGAAAAAGCACAACCATCGCTTTGTGGAGGTCAAGGTGTCCAGCGGAATACCGACTCCGCCCTATGAAGTTGTGTTAGCTAATAGTCGATGCATTCGTGTGGACGAAAGATTCGATCCTGAGGTCCTCATGAAGCTCATCACGGCGGTCGAGGCGATATGCTGAGCTTGCCCCCCTCAGTCCGCCTCTTCATTTCGACTCAGGGAACGGACATGCGGTATGGCTTTGACCGGCTGGCTATGCTGGCTCAGACGGTATTGGGTCAAGACCCTTTCTCCGGCCATCTGTTTGTGTTTTTCAACAAGCGAAAGGATCGATGTAAGATTCTCTTTGGGGACCGCAGTGGTTTTTCCCTTTGGTACAAGCGTCTTGAACAAGGGATATTTCGATTGCCGGGACATTCGGCGGATACGCATAGGCTGAAGATGAGTATCGCTGAGCTTTCGCTGGTCCTGGAAGGGATCGACCTGGCCGGCGCCAGGCGTCGCAAACGATATGCTCATGTCATACACTACGGTGACTCTTAAGTGAACTGTTTTTGTCTTCTTTCCATTTTTCTTGATGGTTTTGCCTGAACTGTTTGGAGTGACATGACGTAATGTTGTCATAGTTATGGATGACGATACTAACCGATCCTTGTCTTTTCCATGATCAAGACCGAACCACCAAATCTTGAACTTCCAGAAGATGTTGATACTCTCCAGCAGATGGTCATGCACCTGCTGGCGGATCTGGATGATCTGAACAAGCAACTGGCCTGGTACAAGCGTTACGTATTTGGGCGGAGGTCTGAGCAACTCGATCCATCTCAGCTAACATTGTTTGAGGGCCTTGGTGCCGAGGCCGAAGAACCACCCCAAGAGACCCCGGTTGCTGCCCTATCCAGCCCGAAGAAACGCAATGGTCATCACAAAGGTCGTCGGCCTTTGCCCGCAGATTTGCCTCGTGAAAGGATCGAGCATCATCCACCACAAGAGGAACTTATTTGTTCTGGCTGTGGGCATCATAAAGAAATCATAGGGCAAGAAGTAACCGAGCAACTGGATTATGTACCTGCCTCGTTTGTGGTTCGCCAGCACATTCGTTACAAATATGCCTGCAAGAATTGCCAGGGGAACGTATCCATCGCAGAATTACCTGCATTTGCTATCGAAAAAGGCCGACCTGGCAATGGTTTATTGGCTCATGTACTTACCAGCAAATACGCCGATCACCTGCCATTGCATCGTATGGAAGGGATATTTGCCCGTCACGGCATAGACATTCAACGTTCAACTCTATGTGACTGGGTAGGAGGGTGTGCGGAATTAGTATCTGCGATTGTTGGTGATATAAAAAGACGGGTACTAAGTTCTGCAAAGATTCATACCGATGATACCCCTGTGCCGGTGCAAACAAAAGACTGCAAGAGAACCCGCGATGGTTACCTATGGGCATACATTGGTGAGCAGAATGATGTAGTATTTGACTATACACCCACTCGAATTCGAGATGGGCCGATTGAGTTTCTTGGTGATTATGCTGGTTTTGTTCAGGCCGATGCCTATCAGGGCTATGACAAGCTGTTTGCCCAAGGAAAGTGTATCGAGGTGGGCTGTTGGGCCCATACAAGGAGGAAATTCTTTGATGCCAAAGAGACCGACCCCGCCCGGGCGTACCAGATGCTGGCGTTGATTGGCCAGCTATATGATGTGGAACGCCGGGTCAAAGAAGATAATCTTGATGCTGCCGGTATAGAGAGGCTTCGTCAAGAGCAAAGCCGGCCTATTCTGGGACAGATTAAATCTTGCCTGGACGGCTGGTCTGTACAAGTCCTTCCTAGAAGCCCTATTGGCAAAGCCATTACCTATGCCTTAGGCCAATGGACGGCATTGAATCGGTATGTGGATAATGGGATTCTTTCTATTGACAACAACCTGGCTGAGCGAATTCTTCGGATGGTAGTAATCGGCAGGAAGAACTGGCTGTTCGCCGGTAGTGACAATGGCGGCAAGAGAGCGGCTATCATTTACAGCCTAACAGCCAGTTGCAAATTGTGTGGAATTGATCCGTTTGCATATCTGCGGGACGTGATTGATCGGGTTAGCACTCACCCAGCCAGCAGGATTTCGCAACTGGTAATCGGCATGTAAAACAGCCACGGGGCGGCACGCAAATCAGCCACACCTCGATTACATAATAAGCCTCGATCCGGAGGAGACAAGTGTCTATATTAGTTTTTCTTGGTCTTGCCTTTTTGCATAGATTGCTTAAATCTGTAGCTCTCGCCGTTCATCTCAAAGATATGACAATGATGAGTCAGGCGATCCAGCAAGGCAGCCGTCATGCGTTCTCCCTGGAAGACCTGCACCCATTCGCTGAACGCAAGGTTGCTCGTAACCAGCAGACTGCCTCTCTCGTAACGATCGGCAAACACCTGGAACAGAAGCTCGGCTCCTGTACGGCTGAAGGTAAGATAACCCAACTCATCACAGATCAAAAGCTCGGCTCTGTCCATCTGGGTCAGAAATCGCTCCAGTTGATATTGCTTCTGCATTTCCTCAAGGCGGTTAACCAGTGCTGCGGTCGTAAAAAACCGTACCCTTCGTCCCTGACGACATGTAGCCAGGCCCAAAGCAATAGCCAGATGTGTCTTGCCGGTGCCCGGTGATCCTATCAGACAGCAGTTTTGCCTTTTATCTATCCATTCACCTCGAGCCAGCTCCAATATCTTCTGTTTGTTCAACGAAGGCATTACACTGAAGTCGTAACCCTCGAAGTCCTTATGAGCAGGGAATGTCGCCTGTTTGATGCGGTTGTTAACGGCATTGGTGGCTCTGGCAGCCACCTCCAGCTCTGTTAATCTTAACAGATACTGCTGGTAGGTGGCATTCTCGCAGGAGGCTTCTTTTGCCAGTTTGTCGTATTCTGCCTTCATGGTTGGAAGACGCAGCTGGTTTAGATTGGCCTTCAATAGCATGTTTTCATTGTCAGACATAACTTGCCTCTCCTTGATCTACTGTTAAGTGCTGATCGAACCTACTCAGATCGGGTCTTGGCACCTGAATCTGATAACGGTCGATATTGGGCTCGGTGGGTTCTGCGGACCGCTGATTTTGTGCAAAACGATTTACCTTGTTGATAATCATCTCGGCATTTACTGCCGAGCCGCATCGGCACAGTTCGATGGCCTGCTGAACCCTCTTGACAGGATGTTCAGCCAACAGTTGTAGGATGCGTATATACTGCCTGGCTCCGGCAAAAGGGCCGTGACGGCTCTCAAATAGTCCTCGAAGCTCAGTAAAGCACCCCGGAAGCTGCCAGTTACGGAACACATTTGAATGGTCCAGTGTGGCTGGACGACGACCCAATACTGCCAGGTAATGTAGCGGCTCCAGGATCTGCTGATTACGTTGATAGCAGCGTCTGTGATAAGCTATCTGGCTATCGCAGGCAACAATCCTGATGTGGAAAGGATAGGCCTTAACCGTAACCATCTCGAATGCCCAGCGGCGGGGGACGCTGTAGCGGTTGGTTTCAAAACAGACAGTCTGGTATTTATCCGCCTTGACCTCTGTTGCCATATAAGGATCGAAACGGTGTGTTGGTACTGCTAAGGCCGCTGCCTTGTCTTGTTCAAAGCGCTGTCCGACAGTTTCCGTCTTGCCGGCAACACGATGCTGGAGCTTCTTCAGGCAGCATTGCCGAAGATAATCGTTAAGTTCATCGAAGTCTTTTACCTTGGGCACCGGTGTAGCCCAGTCCCGCTGCAGGTCGTATATGCTGTTTTCAACATAAGGTTTCTCCTGAGCCTGTGCAGGCATACAAAAAAGCGGGTCAAACATGTAATGGCTCGCCAGGGCCACATAGCGCGGATGTATTGTGCGTGTACGTCCTTTGAGGATCTCTTTGACGAGGGTCTTTGGATTGTCCCACCACAGTTGCCTGGGAACACAACCGAAAAATTCAAATGCATGGACAAGCCCTGTCAGGATGCACTCAAGCCTTTCGGTTGGAAAAGCCATAGCGAACCGAAAGCTCGAATGGCTCCAGGTAGTAACCAAAACAGGTACCTGCTTCCTGCCTTCTGGAAAGTCTACATAGATGTGCCCGAAATCAGCTTCCAGACGCTGCCCTGGCTCATGGGCCAGGGGAATAAATGTCTCACGCTGGCCTTTGCGGTGTTTTTTCACATACCTGCGGACTTGGTCGTAGCTGCCTTTGTAACCGTATTCATCTCTGAGCCGCCGGTAAATCTTTGACGCCTTATGCCGCTGCTTGACTGGCTGGGCCTGGTCATCAAGCAATATCTGGTCGATGACGTGTGTGAAAGGCCCCAATACCGGCGCAACGGTTGGCTTGGTCCGGGTGTATGGCCGTGGTTGTAGGTTATTAAGTACTTTTCCGACCGTGTGATGTGAATGATGGTGGGTTCGGCAAATAGCCCTGATACTCATTCCGTCCCGTTTGGCGGTCCGAATTTTTACGTATTCTTCCACCGTAAGCATCCTTTGCCTCCGTAAGCTATTACTGTCCTTTACTTTCCTGAGCAGCAATAACCTACGGAGTTTGCTACGGTGTGGCTATTTTACTTGGTGTGCCGTGAAAAGGCGCAGGTTTTCAGCGAGTGCAATTCTCGCCCGGCACCTGGTCGTTCCAGCCGGTAGCAATCGAAGCGGCGGTGGAGGTAACAAAGCCGTTGAAACACTTCGGTGTAGAGGGTCGCTTATAGGCGACTCGGCGAGCGTGCAGGCCGTAACGTGAGTGAACGNNAAGCCGACCCGACCATGTAACGGGCGAGGTCGATGACGTTGAGCAAGATGAACGACGGCACTCAACGTTTCCGCCGGGGTAGTGGCGACGGCATGTATGCACAAGGAAACCTGGTGCAACACGGGAAGCCCGATACGATGGATGTTCGTGACACCCAACTGGTATCCCGTGAGGGATAGACCAGGTCGTTTCTGGTGGCGGATAGGCTCGTAGTACCGATGAAGCCGGGTAATGCCAGCAGAGGGAAGGGGCCTTAGTTCAAGGTTAGCGTACGAAGCAACAGAGAACAGGAGATTGGCTATTCGCCTGGGAACTCCAGTAAAGGTTCGGAAGTTGCAGGAGGCGCTACACGCCAAAGCGAAGAGTTCGCCCACTTATCGGTTCTATCTGCTTTACGACAAGCTCTATCGGACAAACATTCTGGCCTATGCCTGCTGCCGTGCCAATGGTGGTGCGGCTGGTGTGGACGGTCAGAACTTCTCAGATATAGAGTCGTACGGGCTGGAACGATGGCTGGGTGAACTGTCGGAAGAACTTAGTAGCAAGACTTATCGTCCACAAGCCGTCCGGCGGGTATACATACCCAAACCGGATGGCAAACAGAGGCCGTTGGGCATCCCAACGGTCAAAGACCGAATCGTACAGATGGCCGCAGTTCTGGTCTTGGGACCGATTTTCGAGACTGACTTGCAGCCTGAACAGTACGCATACCGGCCAGGCCGTAATGCCTTGGATGCCGTAAGGCAGGTAAGGGCATTGCTGGACAACTGGCATAAGGATGTAGTGGATGCAGACCTGAGTGGTCATTTTGATAGCATCCCACATGCCGAGTTGATGAGGTCGGTAGCACGCCGCGTCAGCGATAGGCGTATGCTTGAGCTTGTCAAGATGTAGCCGCAAATGCCAGTTAAAGAGATTGACAGCCGCGGCAGGAAGCACCGAATTAGCCGCGACAATGGTGAGGGATGTGGTAGCCCACAAGGTTCTCCAATCTCACCGTTGTTGTCCAACATCTACATGCGTAGGTTTGTTCTCGGCTGGAAGGTATTAGGCCATCAGAGGCGTTTGGATGCCCACATTGTCAACTACGCTGATGACCTTGTAATCTGCTGTCGTGGTGACGCCCAAGAAGCGTTGGCCGCGATGCGGGATATGATGGGAAAGCTGAAGTTGACCGTGAATGAGACCAAGACCCGTATCTGTCGTGCACCTCAGGAGTCATTTGACTTTCTGGGGTATACATTCGGAAGATGCTACTTGCCTCGAACGGGCAACGCCTATCTCGGCACTTACCCATCGCGAAAGGCGGTCAGGAAGTTATTACGCGAGGTTAGCGAAATGACAAGTCGCAGCTGGACCTTCCTGAGTGTCGAGCAGGTGGTTAACGGAATCAATGATAAAGTGCGAGGTTGGGCGAATTACTTCTGTCTTGGCCTTGGGCCTGTGGACAAATGTTACCGAGCTATCGATGCCCATGTGAGGTATCGGTTCCGACAGTGGTTCAAGCGGAAGCATAAGATGCAGTGTCTGGAGCTGTCACGATATCCAGACGATTACCTACATGAAGTGTTAGGGCTTGTGCGTCTTAAGTCGCGGCCGTTGGACTACTCGTGTGCGAGGGCGTGAGTCCTTGTCCGAAAGCCGGATGCGGGAGATTCGCACGTCCGGTTTGATGAGCGGGATGTGGAAACGGAGCACGGAGCAGCTATTGAGGCACCGACAGACGAAAGGGTCGGCAAACGGATAGGCTTATCCTAAACCACCGCGCCACATCTCGACTCTACCCGATTTCTTCAACTCTCCCGTGGCTGTTTTGCATGGTGTGCCGTGAAAAGGCGCAGGTTTTCAGCGAGTGCAATTCTTGCCTGGCAACTGGTCGTTCCAGCCGGTAGCAATCGAGGCGGCGGCGGAGGTAACAAAGCCGCTGAAGCACTTCGGTGTAGAGGGTCGCTATAGGCGACTCGGCGAGCATGCAGGCCGTAACGTGAGTGAACGCTGAGCAGGCCTCGAAAAGGCCAATGCGGAAGCCGACCCGACCATGTAACGGGCAAGGCCGATGACGTTGGGGAAGATGAACGACAGCACCTAACGTTTCCGCCGGGGTAGTGGCGACGGCATGTATGCACAGGGAAATCTGACGCAACACGGGAAACCTGATGCGATGGATGTTCGTGACATCCAACCGGTATCCCGTGAGGGATAGACCAGACCTGTAAGTGGATCAGGCTACGATCGGCTGAGCAACAATAATTTGCCGTGGCAGAAAGGAATCTTCTGAGTGTAACTATGGAAGAATACCACTGGCCATTGAGAAATGGCATAACTCGCACACGCGGCTTTGAGAAAAAACGCTTGGCACAATTCGCTGTCAACTGCGGCCTCAAGTGTGGACATGGCTGCACGTACTGCTCTACCGGTGCGGTTTTGCGGCGGCACAAAGCGTTCAAAGAGTTGGGATTAAGTCCCTTTGAGAACAGCTACGCAATAGTTGACCCTGACACGCCGGTGCGGGTGGCCCGTGATGCTGCCAGTAAGCATGAAAGAGGGCTGGTCGAATTGTGCACTCTTGTAGATGCTTGGTCGCCTGAAGCGCAGAAGTATGACTTGGGCAGGCGATGCCTTGAAGCGATTCTCTCTCAGCCAGGCTGGACTGCGCGGATACTGACGAAGAATGTCGCCGTGGCCAAAGATTTCGACGTCATCGACAAGTATAAATCCAGGGTGCTTTTCGGCATGAGCATTACTGCAGCACCCGACAAGAACATGACTATGGCAGCAGTCGAGCCGCACGCCTCGCCGAATTCTGAGCGCATATCCGTATTGCGGGAAGCCCATAGCCGAGGTTTTCGCACCTACGCCATGTTTTGTCCACTCTTGCCCGAGATCAGTGACTGGAGTCAGCAAATTGATGAGCTGATGGGGATTGCTGCTGAATGCGAAGCAGAAGAGATATTCGTCGAGCCGGTTAATCTGCGAGGGCGAGCATTGCCCCTGACTTGCGATGCCCTGTGGAACAACGGCTATCTGAACGAAGCCGTCGTGTTAGCAAGCCTTAAGGATAAGCAAGTCTGGTCTGAATATGCGAGGGAGTTGATCTTGAAAGTACAGCAGAGTGTCCGTAGACGATACGACATCAGCCGCCTGAGATTTCTGTTATATCCGTCCAGGCTTACGCCGGCGGATACTGTGAGAATCAAGAAGGATGATATCGGAGTTATTTGGCTGGATAGAAAATAATAGTGTGATTTACGGAAAGAGCAAGAAATGAAAGAGTTCATTACATTTCCGCCAGAAGTGATGGCGATCGTGGCGGTGTCGCTGGCTGCCATCTTTATCGTTCTGCTGACAACCATGCTGAAAATTTTGAAGGCAGTATCTTTTTTCCAGGGTGTCCAAGTTTGGGTTATGGCAGTGTCGGTCTCGCTTCTATGCATTCTGGGTATGGTGATTCCATCTGGAACGTACAAGTCCGTAGGAGGCGACAACGAGATAAAGATCACTGCGAATTATTTGCTACTGGGTTATATGGCACTGGCGGTTGCAGTCGGTGTCATCCTGTCCCAACTACTATTGCTTGCGGGCAGGATATTGCCGGGCGAAAGAACCAAAGTCGACGATAGGGGATGGGAACGTCCGCCGACGGCAAAAGCCAATTCTCCCGGAAGGCCAAAAAAAGAGGAAGCAGACCTTCCATTGGCCAAGCCGAAGCCACATGGAAGACCTAAAAAAGAAAAACTTGCTGAAGAGCAACCCAAAGAAGACGGCTCTGGAACTGCCGGCAAGAATCTTGAGCCAGCAGAGTGATGCATGTCGTCACCGGCGATTGGGCTTTTGAAGCTGGAGCATTAACCCTCTGTGTAGAATTCTCGTTGTTTGCGATGAAAAACAACAGGCCAGATAACAATGATGGGAAATGGCCGGAAAGGTCTGGGGTTTCTCCTGATTTAACGACATAGGCGTGAGTTTTCAGATACAGAAAGTGGGCGATCCTCTTGCTGCTAAGCGTGTCTTTGGAGGATGTTCACTTACGGCGAGTACTATTTCAAGCCCATTACTTAAATGGGCTCAGTAAGAGCCAGCTTCTCCAGGAACTTCGTTCTCATACTGGCAGGTCTATGTCAGCGCCTGGTCTTACTTGAGCCTATGAGAGGTGGGTCGCCGTCTGACAATTTGAGGTCCATTCTTCAGTTACAAATATCATGCCAAAGACGTTGAATATAAAATCTCAAAAAGATCAGAAGAATTTACTTGCGCCCGACCCGAGCGATGTGTTAGCATTTCGTAAGTACACTCAGCGTGTCTGGTCGAAGGTAGCTGGAAGGCCGATTTCTGAGAAAGAAGCCGACCGAATTATGGAGGATTTCGGCCGATTTCTTCGTGCTTTGGCCAGCAAAAATGGAGAATAGTATGGTGAAGAGAAAGAATCGACTACTGAGACTACTCAGTGTTTGCCGAGTCTCATCACGCGAGCAGGGCGAAGGCTACAGCCTCGGAGCCCAGGACCAAGCTAACCGTGAATGGGCAGAGCGTAAAGGGTATGAAATTGTAGAAACCGTTCGATATGTCGAAACTGCTTCTAAGCAAAAAGAAAGGCAACGATTTCGCCAAATTGTCAATCGCATTTGTAGCGATCTTACTATCGACGGCGTTGTATTTCATAAAGTCGACCGTGCCTGCCGCAACCTCACGGATTTGGCTATGCTTGAGCGTCTGGAGACGCAAAAAGATAAGAAAGTATTCTTTGCCAGTCAGGAATTTCCACAGAATGCTGCTGGCCGCCTAGGCATAGGTGTAATGGGTGTTGTAGCACGATGGTACACCGACAATCTCAAGGAAGAGATCAACAAGGGTTTTCGCAGCAAGGTTGAGGCCGGAGAGTATCCCCATAGACCCCCTTATGGCTATTGCATGGGTCAGGGTTCCAATGGCTCCAAGTTACCGGTTCCAGATACCCCGAAGGCCGAGACAGTTCGTACAATCTTCAAGCTAATGTCATCAGGCAAGCATACCATCGACACACTCCGAGATGAGCTTTTCCAACGCCATATGTACTTTTCCCCGAGGACACAACGCTGGACGCGTTCTCATCTGGCGAAACTATTGCGCCATCCNNGGCGTGGGCAGATTTACGAAGGCAAGCATGAGGCACTTGTCGACGAGCAAACTTGGGAAAGAGTGCAACAAATGCTGGACGGTCGCAACCGCTGCAGCCACTACAAACGAAGGCATTTCACATACGGGCAGGGGCTTATCAAGTGTGCCCAGTGTGGATATAGCATTACTGCCGAATTGCATAAACAACGGTATACGTATTACAGGTGTGCCCAAATAAACCATTACGATCATCCTGTTCGGCCAAGCTGGGTGCCAGAAT
>JAFNGF010000418.1 GCA_017885385.1 Planctomycetota bacterium | reverse complement strand
GAGCCTGCCTTGCTGGATGAGCTTCAGCGCTTCGGCGTGCTGGGCTACGAAGCGCATCATAAACGCACAGCCAAGTTTGACGCCCATCTTTTGGCACAGCGCGATCATTTCTTCAGCCTCGGCAACGGTCATCCCCAGAGGCTTCTCGCATAGGACGTGCTTTCCGGCACAGGCTGTGGCTCGAACGTGCTCGGCGTGAAGGTAGGCGGGTGTGACAACGTAAACGGCGTCGATGTCACCATCGAGCAAATCGCCGATACTTGCTGCCCGCCCGGCGTCAAACTCTTTCGCCACCTCAGCGTTGACTTGCGGATTGATGTCGAAGACGGCGGACAACCGGGCATTACGGGCTTTTGAAATGCCCTCCGGAATCGTCCTTCGCCTGGCGATTCCGCCTGATCCAATCACACCCCATTTGATCTTCCTGGGCATAATAGCGTCCTTTCTCGACCTCTATTTTGAATACGCCTTTATTACTTTTGCCAGGGCGTCGCCTATCCGTCGGCAATCTTCTTCACTATACGTGGGAAAGGCAAAGCACGTAAAAGTATGGCTCTGATGCCACAGCGCGTTAGGCACTTCAACTTTGCTGTAGTCGACGCTGGCGGGATTTGTGTACTCTTTGGACGTAAATGGAAAGCCGCTCTTGCCGAAGGCGTTGTGCCGGCGGTAGGCCCGCTCGGTATGGCACTGCGGCCAGAAGACTTTCCAGCACGGGGCACCTTCGGCGGCGCACGCGGCGACAAATTGATCTATGTCGCAGCTCATATTTTCGACATCCAGAGAAAACGCCAGGACGTACCAGCCATTCTGACGCTCCTCGGTGTCGATGGGCGTGTACAACACGGGCGGCAAATCTTTTATCGCGTCGATTATGATATGGGCGTTACGTTTGCGGCGGGGCAGGTTCCAGGTGTCGATCCTCTCCAGCTCGGCAAGCCCGATAGCCGACTGCATCTCGGTCATTCGGTAGTTCCAGCCGACCATATTGTGGATATACGGCAGTCTCTGCTCAAGCTCCAGCAGGCTCAGGCGTTGTTTGACGTCGTAGCCGTGGTCGCGAAAGCTTCGTGCCTGCCAGGCCAGCTCCTCGTTGTCGGTAGTCACCATGCCGCCCTCGCCGCCGGTGGTAAAGGTCTTATTCTGGCAGAAGCTGCAACCGGCGATGTCACCGATGCTGCCGGTTTTTTTGCCCTTATAGACGCCGCCGAACGCCTCGGCATTATCCTCGATGACAAAGAGATTGTGCCGGCGGGCAAAGGCCAGCACCTTATCCATGTCACAGACGTTGCCGTACAGGTGCACCGGCATAATCGCCTTGGTTCGCTCGTTGACCAGCTTTTCGGCTGATTCTACGCTGATGCAATGGTCGTCTATATTCACATCGGCAAAACGCGGTATTGCTCCTGCCTGCACGATAGAGAAGCTGCTGGCAATAAACGTATAGCTGGGTACGATGACTTCGTCGCCGGGCCCGATGCCCAAAGCGCTAATCGCAATGTGCAGAGCCGCCGTGCCGCTGGAGGCGCTGATGGCGTAATAACTGCCCTGCCAGGCGGCGAATTTACGCTCGAATTCCATGCCCTTAGGGCCAGTCCAATAATTGACCTTGCCCGATCTTAGAACGTCCTCCACAGCCTTAATCGCCTTTTCATCGAAGCTTGGCCAGCCCGGCAGCTTGTTCGTCACTGACTTGGGTCCGCCCCGGATTGCCAGTTTATCCGCCATTTTAGTCCCCTTTGCGAAATTTCCCCGTTGGAATGGGTCCGCCGTGGCACGGCCATTCCTTCGACTTCGCTCAGGACAGGCTTGGCCGTGTTTTCACGGGCTGGAAGCCCGTGCCACACAGGCGGATTGACACCACTATTATGATACGTATAATCTGCCATTAGTCAAAACCAAAGGATATAGAAGGAGTAAAGGCAATTATGGAGTGCTCAACCGATCTTACTCGCCGCGGCTTCATAAGAAAAACCGCCGGCTGGATGCTCTCCGGCAGCGCGCTGGCAATAGCAAAAGATAGCGCGGTCTCCTCGCCATCCAAACCATTAGTTGTCGCCTGTCGGGACACGCTTCTAAAGGCCGCTAAGCCCGCCGGGGGCGTAGACAGTTGGTCGGCTATGAAAGAGCTGGGCGTCACGGGCGTAGAAGTCGAAGTCAGTCCGGAGCTCGGTTGCCCGAACCTCGAATCCGCCGATGACGGACAGAAAAAATACAGCATGGCTACGCCCGCGGGCATCGCAACCCTCAAAGATGACCTGGGCAAAAACGGGCTGGTCGTCACAGCGTTTCTTATGCACAATCGCCTTGATGAGCGGCTGGCAGAAGAGCTCGAGTGGACAAAGAAACTTGTCGATGCCGCTGTGAGTCTGGAGGTCCCGGTCATTCGGATCGACGTTGTGCCACGCCGGATGAAGCGTGAAGAATTCCTGCCCTTTGCGGTTAAAGTCTGCAAACAGCTTTGTGACATCGCCGAGGGAACAGGCGTCCGATACGGGATTGAAAATCACGGCAGCATCACCAACGATCCGGAATTTCTCCGGCAGCTGTTTGACGGCGTCCCCGACCAGTCGGGGCACCTGGGCCTGACGCTCGATACGGCCAACTTCTATTGGTATGGGCATCCGCTAAATGAGCTTTACGAGATTTTCGAGCGATTCGCCCCCAGGGTTTTTCACACTCATTGCAAGAGCATACGCTATCCGGACGACAAGAAAAATGTGCGTCGCCCAATGGGCTGGGAATATGACCGGTATGCCTGCCCCATCTTTGAGGGTGACATCGACTTCGGCAAAGTTGTGGCGATTCTGCGAAAGGCTAACTACTGCGGCGACCTCTGCCTGGAGAACGAGTCGCTGGGAAAATATCCGGAGAGCCAGCGCACCCAGATCGTGAAAAAAGAAATCGCCCTATTGAGACGTTTAGCTCCCCGCTTTCGCGGGGGCAAGCTTGCCCCTGCGGAGGCAGGGGCCGGTACGGCGACGCCCAAAGAAACAACCTGACGCAGGGGCCAAACACAATTCATGAGCCGGACAAGCATGGTGTTTACATTGTTTAGCGCAGTGACGGTGTTTATCGCCGCGAACTTAGTCGCCGCTGCGAGGGAGCCCGCCCCGCGGGAAGCCAAAGAATACCCGCTTTACGTCGGCTGGGCGTCGGCGGATATTACTCCTGATAAGCCGGTAAATCTTGAGGGCCAGATGGCCAAGCGAATCTCGCAGGCCGTTCTGGATCCGCTCACCGCGACAGCACTGGCTCTGGAGACCAACGACGAAACGGGGACCAAAGAGCAGGCGATTATGATCTCGTGTGACCTGCTGTGGACCCGAAAGGAAATACAGCAGAGGCTGCGAAAACTGATGGGGCCTCGTATCACAGATTTCGACGTGAGCAAGTTGTTTCTAAATGCAACCCACACCCACACAGGCCCAGGCGTCCTGGATGGCGCCTTCTACGATTTGTATGACGTAAGCAAAGATGAAGGGGTTATGAAGGCCTCACAGTACGCTGATTTCCTGCTGGAGCGTCTGGCCAACATCGCCGTGCAGGCCTGGCAAAGCCGCAAGCCGGCGGGGGTAAGCTGGGCTCTGGGACACTCGCTGGTGGGCTTCAATCGCCGGGCGTACTA
Source organism: Planctomycetota bacterium (assembly GCA_017885385.1). Lineage (GTDB taxonomy): Bacteria > Planctomycetota > Phycisphaerae > Sedimentisphaerales > Anaerobacaceae > JAFNGF01. The sequence goes on along the minus strand of JAFNGF010000418.1, from coordinate 10,261 downwards.
TTTCGACGGTCGGGCAGTTATGTATGGCAATACAAACCAGGAGAATTTTTCACACATCGAAGGCTGCGAAGATCACGGACAGGAAATGCTGTTTTTCTGGGACAAAGACCAAAAGCTCACAGGGATCCTGATAAATGTAGCCTGTCCCGCTCAAGAGACCGAGCAACTGCTTCAGGTTTCCGCCGACTTCTGGCACGAAGTCCGGCAAGAAATCCGAGCAAGATATGGCAAAGAGATATTTGTCTTTCCACAATGCGCAGCAGCCGGCGACCAATCGCCGCATCTATTGTGGCGAAAACAGGCTGAAAACATCATGCTCCAAAGAGCTCGGATTTCGCGCCGACAGGAAATCGCCCGCCGGATCGCCGACGCGGTTGATGAGGTATTGCCGTACGCCAAATATGACATCAAGAGCAAGATCGTATTTATCCATAAAGTCGCGGAGATTAATTTGCCCACGAATGAGCCGCCCGATTTGCCGCTCTATACCTACGACTCAGTTAAGCCGGCTGAAATCCACGTGATCCGGCTGGGGGACGTAGCGCTGGCCACAAATCCATTCGAATTGTACCTGGACTACGGCGTCCGAATAAAAGCCCGCAGCAACGCGACGCTGACGTTTGTCGTGCAACTGTGCTGCCAGCACTCAGGGTACTTGCCCACAGAAAGGGCAATTCGAGGCGGAGGCTACAGCGCGGATAAGTACATCGTCGGGCCGCAAGGCGGACAGGTGCTCGTCAACGAGACTGTCAAACTAATCAACGATATGTGGGATTAGCCCCGACTTGCCCGCCATACGCCTGGCGGGCTATCCGGGGTTCCGTCGCCGTACCGGCGACGGCTAAACAGCAACGATATTCTCCGCCACAAATCTTGGTGGAATAAAAAAGGCCGCCCCTGCTCTCGCGGGGGCAGCCTCTTTTTTTGTCGCGGACATACACTGGCCTTAGAATTTGTACTTCAACCCGAAGGTCGACCAGAGCTCGTCATCATCGTTGACGGACTTATCCATACTTACCTGGTAATAGATCGCCGGAGTGAGCGTAAGATTCTTGTCGAGGTTAAAATCTGTGGACACGCCGAACACGGCGTTTGACCAGTCGTGATCAACATCCTGACCACCAGGCCCTACGCCATCGTTGTAAACCAATTCCGTGTGCAGATTCAGGACATGTTCCGGTATTTCGGGTACCAGACCCTTTACAGGCAAACCATAATCAAGCATGAAGATGTGTGCAAAACCCGAAGCAGTTCCTGTGGTGCCAGACCTGCTCCCAACCCAAGAACCGCTCTTTGAAGGCCACAACTTAACCAGAACATAGGTGGGCACCACACCAGCCGGGCAGATCTTAGGCAAGGAAAGAACCGCCTGGAGCTCCTGCAAATCGGCGTCCTTGTAACTAAGGTCCGGATAGTTATAATAGACCCAACCAAGTCTATAGTTGGTGGCGTAAGGTTCATCGCCAAAGAGTCTATTCTGATAATAGGCCGTGTAATCCCAGCGTTCGGTTAGTTCATAGCCGCTCGAATTGGCCCTGTGACCCATGGTGCTTACTCCAAAGCCTGTGCCGAACAAATCCAGGTCAACACACGCTTGAGTGGCACTTTTGGCCCCGTAGACGGCGAAGCCACGCCAAATATACTTAGTTTGATAGGTTACATCGATCGACCCGTGCAGGTCACCTTCCTGGGCTTGCGCTACGCCGGTGGCCGCTAACAACACTACAGCAGTCAATAGAACTCCATGTTTCATAACAGTTTCTCCTTAAAAATGTTTCACCATTTCTTTAACCGCATTGTCTATGTGCTGCACAACCAATAAAGTCTGCTTTCCACCTTCAGTCTCTACTTTAGGCAGGCACCTTTGGCAGGTCCGCCAGGGCCTCCTTTATCTTGGCCTCGGGATATTCGTAATCCTCTAGCTTGCCACTAAAATAAGCATCATAAGCCGCCATGTCAACATGCCCGTGCCCGCTGTGCGCGATAAGTATGGTTTTTGACTCGCCGGATTCTTTGCACTTAAGGGCTTCGTCAATACCCACCCTGATAGCGTGGTCTGTTTCCGGAGCGCTGATAATGCCCTCAGCACGGGCGAACTGTACGCCGGCTTCAAAGGTGGGAATCTGGTGCACAGCTCTGGCTTCGACAAGTCCGAGCCTGTGCAGATGGCATATTATGGGAGCCATGCCGTGATAGCGAAGGCCGCCTGCATGAACGGGCGGCGGAATAAAACCATGGCCAAGAGTATACATCTTAATCAGCGGAGTAAGCTTGGCTTCATCGCCGAAGTCATAGGCGTAAAGACCTTTGGTTACCGTGGGACAGCTTTCCGGCTCAACGTTGATAATGCGCAGGTCCGGCTTTGTCCCGTCAATTTTATCCTTTATAAACGGCAGAAACATGCCGGCAAAATTCGACCCGCCGCCGATGCAGCCCACGATAATGTCGGGGTAGACCCCCGCCATTTCCATCTGCTCTTTTGCCTCCAGGCCGATGACCGTCTGATGCAGCAGCACGTGGTTGAGCACGCTGCCCAAAGAATAGTGCGTATCATCACGAGTGGCAGCATCCTCTACCGCCTCACTTATGGCCATACCAAGGCTGCCCGGACAATTAGGGTCTCTTGCCAGAATATCGCGGCCTGTCCTGGTATCACGGCTGGGGCTGGACACGCACTTGGCGCCCCAGGTCTGCATCATTATGCGGCGATACGGCTTTTGCTGATAGCTCACCGCAACCATGTAAACCTTAATCTCAACGCCGAAGCACGCGCCCGCGAAGGCAAGGGCGCTGCCCCACTGTCCGGCTCCGGTCTCGGTAGCAATGCGCTTGATGCCCTCTTTTTTATTGTAGTAGACCTGAGCCACGGCGGTATTGGGCTTGTGACTGCCCGGCGGACTTGTCCCTTCATATTTGTAGAAAATTTTAGCCGGCGTATCGAGAGCTTTTTCCAATCTGTACGCACGAAATAGATTTGTAGGCCTCCACAGCCGGTAGATATCACGAACCTCATCAGGGATTTCAATCCATCGCTCGGTGCTCACCTCCTGCTTGATCAGCTCCATAGCAAATAGAGGAGCCAGGTCGGCGGGTCCTATCGGCTTTTTAGTGCCGGGGTGCAAAACAGGCGGAAGAGGCTGCGGCAAATCCGCCTGAATATTGTACCAATGAGTCGGTATTTGGTTTTCGTCCAGACTAAATTTTGTTCTTTTGTCCATTCTAGTCTCCTTAAGTATCCAAGGCGTCACATTGGCCGCACCCTCTCACTGACAGATAAAACTCCGCTTATCTAATCCATCGGTGCAGATATGTCAAGCAAATTTAGCCGGAATTTCTGCCCGAATGTCGCCGCGCCGCTGCTGCATCAAGTGACCTGGAGAGCTGCTCGGTGAAAAACTGCGAGTGACGCTAAAAAACTATCGCCGCGTAGCCGACACTATCCAGGCCGGCCGTACCCATTTCTCGAAGCATCACGTCATTACTATTTGTATGGGCAAGCAGCAGGCCATTGGTCTTGCCGAGTTTTTTTGCCGCTGCGATCGCCGCCGCTGCTGCGCCGGGGCCGCAGGCGTTGCAATTCTCCGCAGCGCCGGCGAGCAATTCTCGCGCCCGGAGCTTCAAAGCTAAATCAATAAAACGCTGATCGTTGACCGTGCCGGCCCAGGCCAGAGCCTCGCTGCCTGTCCCCATCGGCACAAAGCCGTAACGCGGGCCGTAATGAGTCAAATCGGTCGAGCCGATGCAGACAATTCTTTTGTCCGGCTGTCGCCCGATAATCTGGCCGATGCTTGCGCCCAATTCTACAGCCTGCTCTCCGGGCGGAACAATAATGGGCACTATCTTTGCGCCGGCAAAAAGATATTGCATAAATGGGACCTGCACCTCGATACTGTGCTCCGAGCTGTGAGCGCGGATGTCACTCACAACCGTGCCGGTCTTCAGCACCGCACCAGCCAGCTCCTCGTCAACGGCAATTTCGCCAAGCGGCGTGAGCCAGCCACCCTTATCGTAAACAGCCGGCGATTGTCCGAAATAACCGTGGGCGGCGCCAAATATTACAAAAGCATCCACCTTTTTATGCCGCTTCTTTATTGCCGAGAAAACCAGCGCCGCCAGGTCTCCGCTGAACGTCCAGCCGGCGTGTGGAACAATGCCGGCCACTATCGTTTCAGGCAACGACTGGGGTAGTTCTTTTGCCTGCAAACACTGCTCGATGTGGTCTATGCAGCTACTGCGCTCCTGCGGATAAAACTGACCGGCTACGACAGGCTTCCGCGCTTGCATTTTCGGCACCTATCACTTGCCTTTTGGCAGTTTATGCACTACCATTAAAACGCCACGTAAAACGTGGGGCTAAGTATTTAGCCGCCCTACGCACGGCGGATTTAGGCCCGCAATTTATTGCGGGGTTTCTCACGGCGAAATATTGTAACCCGGTAGGAACAAAACACAAATGGTATCTGAAAAAAACAAGACACGAGGCACGAGCGACGAGGGGCGAATATGCCCCGTAGCAGTGGTAGTAGGCTCGGATAGCGATCTGGAGGTAATGCAAACCTGTATCGATACGCTGTCCGGTTTCAGCATAAAGGCCTTTGTGCGGATAATCTCAGCCCACCGGACGCCGCAAATAGCTGCCGAATTCGCTGAAAACGCCGCCAAGAGCGGCATAAAGGTTATTATTGCCGCCGCTGGCATGGCTGCACACCTGGCAGGCGCACTGGCGGCACGTACCAGCCTGCCGGTTATCGGAGTGCCGCTGATTTCCGCCGGTGGATTAGAAGGGATTGACGCGCTACTCTCCACGATACAAATGCCGCCTGGCGTGCCGGTTGCAACGATGGCTATCGGCAAGGCAGGCGCGAAAAACGCCGCCATTTTCGCCGTGCAAATCCTGGCATTAACCGACAAAAACCTCCGCGACAAACTGGCTGAGCTCAAAAATGCCCAGCAGCAAAAAGTTGTCGAGAAAGATTCTGCCCCCCGCTCCTGTCTTCCGCGCGGAAGACGCGGGGGCACGCAGAAGCCTCACGCCAGCAAACACAAAAAGGACACTTAGTTTTAAGACTTCGCCCAACAAAGGCAAATATTTCGTAGCCGATTTTCTTGACACTGAAGGCACAAGGGCCTATAATTACCACCAGTTTGATAGGCCCCGGCGCATCAATACGAGGAGAGACACCCAGTTGCCTATTTGCGGATCTGGGGCCCTTACAGCTACGAGCTTCTACAGCCAGTGACAGAGAAGTAGCCATAGCTTTGCGGAGGTTTTGCCATGAGTTGTTTTATTGGAAGACCAGCATTTGTTGCAACGTTGATAGCCTCGTGCCTGTTCTCATACTCAGCGCTTATGGCTGAGCCGGTCCGTCTCGAACAGGTAAGAAAGGTCACGGATGCATTTCTCAAAGAGCGGGACCGGGTCGCCAGTGCGTGGGAGCCTGCTCCACGGGAACCCTCAATAATGGCAGCGCAACAGCAGAGTGCCATCGGGCAATGGACCGCAAGCGCTTTTCGAGAGATCCGTGGTGATGACGGAGCTGTTCTTGCATACATCGCAGAGTTGAAGCCGCGTGGCTTCGTCTCCACATCCGCAGATACAAATATCACTCCGATTGTGGCGTATTCTTTCAGGAGCTCTTTTCCAGCCGACGGCGACAAAAAGAACCCTCTCTACCGGATGTTGAAAGAGGACATGAAACTAAGGGCACAAGCTCTGGCTAAGTATGCTAAATTTAATGCGACAGAAAACAAGTGGGATTCCTACGTCAACGGGGCAACAGAACTTTCTGTGCCTGAGACTTTCCAGCAGTGGCCGCAGGAGAACACGACCGCCACGGGTGGATGGCTGGAGACCACTTGGCACCAGGACTCACCTTACAACGAATTCTGCCCGTTGGATACTGTCGATGGTTCCAGAAGTTATGTGGGCTGTGCGCCGACGGCGTTGGCACAACTGGTCAATTATCATCAGCAATGTAACGTACATTTCGACGACCTTGATTCATATATACCGTACGGTGGCATCAATATCGACGGGGACAGCACCCTGTACGATTTCCCCTCTTTTGAGGAGCTGAACGAATATCTTACCGCCGTGCGGCTCAAATATAGTAGCCAGACAGAGTTGGATGACACGGACATCGCTGCACTTAGTTTTGCTTGCGGAATTGCTGCCCGTACGGATTATTCCAGCGAAGGCTCAGGCGCTTCACCATTTGATGTGCGAGAAGCGCTACTTGATAAGTTCGGTTTTTATTCGGCCGACATGACCGGCGGTCTGTCGTGCGAGTTTTATCATGTGCTGCAAGAGAACATTATCAATCAGCTGCCCGCATTGTTGGGCATTAGTCCGCCGGATGGTTTTAGCGGCCACGTCGTTGTTTGTGATGGCTACAACACCAACGGCGAGTATCATCTTAACTTCGGCTGGGGTTCCGCCGATCCTGAGGAAATAACCGAGGCATGGTATCGCCTGCCGGTGGACCTTCCGTCCTATTGTAGCATCATCGCTGAAGCGATATTGAACGTTCAACCTGTCCCGCCGGGCATTCAGGTCGACCCCGCCAGTTTTGTTTTTTACGCCGTCCCGGAGCAGGAATCTGAACCTAAGACGCTGCTTGTCAAAAATAATAGCACACAACCCATGTTGATAAACTCGATATCCAGTCCGCAAGGATTCGTTATCTCTCGAACCACCGATAGTTACGCGGACCACATAGATTCTTTCCAGATGCAGCGGCCGGGACAGGCAGCCTCGGTCAACGTGAAGTTCTGTCCGGGCGAGGCGGGGGGATATTATGGAACACTCGCGATTAACTACGGCGTTGGGAGTACGAAGTACGTGATTCTAAAAGGGTGCTCCTTCACTGGCGGGACAGAAATCCCGGCCGGCGAAGTATCCGGAACGTGGTCGCAGGCCCAGTCACCATATTTTGTGGCGGGGGATGTCAACGTGCCGAAGAACGGCGAGCTTGTTATTGAACCGGGAGTCAAGGTTATGTTCGTGGGTACCTACGGCATGACTATCGGCAAAAACGCACGGTTGGTTGCCCAGGGAACTGAGAACCGCCCGATAGAATTTACGGCCTTGAATACAGACATGGGCTGGACCGGATTGCGATTTCTGGATTCGGGCGACGACGACTTACTGAGTTATTGTTCGATCACTTTCTCCAAGAAAAGTGCGGGCTTGATAACAGAGTATGATTATTCTACCGAGGATGGGGACGAGGATACCTGTGGAGGGGCGGTGTATTGCTACTCTTCGAGTCCGACAATCACGAGCTGCAAAATCACCAATAATGTGGCAGATAAAGGCGGGGCGATTTATTGCATTGAAAGCTATCCGGTAATCACTAATACCGTGATAGCGAACAACGCTTCGCTGGGCGGCCTGCCACGCTGCGGCGGGATCTACTCTGACTGGTGGGGCGCACCTGAAATCATAAATTGTACCATAGCAGACAATTTGCCCGGCGGCATCTTCACGACATCGTGGGAAGGAATGACCGTGACGAACACGATTGTATGGGGCAATGACAAATACCAGATACAAACGGAGGAATCCACACCCACGGTGTGTTTTTGCGACGTCCAAGACGGCTATCCCGGCCAGGGCAATATTGATGCGGACCCTTGTTTCTTTGCTCCCAGCTCCGGCGCCGGGCCGGATTATGACGGTCTATCCGCCAACTGGACGCTGCAGAGCGTTTCGCCCTGCATAAACGCGGGAACACAAATGGAGCTTCCACCGACCGACCTGGCGGGGCGTCCCAGGATTTACAGCGATATTGTCGACTTAGGGGCTTACGAGAATCAATCAGACTTGCCTTTGATTACCATCGCTCCCTCCGCCACGGTCGATGCGGGCTTTGTACCTCTTGATACAAATTCGACCGTCGGCATTGATATTACCAACACGGGTAAGATAGACTTCAAAGTGGAAAGCTTGAGCATTTCCGATCCGAGGGATGTCTTTTCGATCGTGACTCCGATCAATGATCGTCTTCTGGCGCCGGGTGATTCAGTCCAGGTAGAGATAGAATTTGCGCCAACAAAAGAGAGGGTTTATACCGGTATCCTCCATGTTTATTCCACGTGCAGCAATGCCCCGCACAAACGAGTTACGCTGCGGGCAGTGGGAGTCTCGGGAACCATCGTTGCGGGTGGTCCAGTCAGCGGCACCTGGACCAAGGCAGGCAGTCCATATACAGTTACCGGAGATATCCGTGTTCCCAAAGGGCGAACGCTGACCATTGAGCCGGGGGTGGCGGTCAAATTCGCAGGTCATTTTGGATTGACGGCGGGTTATAGAGCAACTCTGCGCGCCAGAGGCACAGAGACAGACCCTATCGTCTTTACGCCGATAGATACCGATGAGGGATGGTTCGGCATACGTTTTGTCAATAGTGGGACCGATGACATATTGAAATACTGCACCATCGAATACTCAAATAAGCCACGCACCGGCGGAGGCAGTGACCCGAATCTGAGCGGCGGAGGAATTCTCTGCTGCGGCTCGTGGGAGGAGGAGCCAGGCTACCCAGTTCCTTCCAGCCCAACGATCGACCACTCTTTGATTGCTAATAACCACGCCGAATCAGGCGGCGGAATTATGTGCATGGACGGTTCGGAGGCCGTAATCACGAATAACACTATAATTGACAACTCGGCAGATTATGACGTCGGCGGCATTTTCATCCTCGATGCCTCCGCCACGATAACCAACAATGTCATTGCTAATAATTCGGGCTTAATCTGCGGGGGCATCATGAATTGGTACGGCTCTGTTTCGATCACAAACAATACCATCGTTCACAATAGGCCAAATGCACTGTATCTGGGGCCGACGATGTGGTCCTGGGACATGCAGAGCCAGCCTATCTTGAATAACATCATCTGGCAGAACGAAATATACATGTCGGAGTACCTGTTCCCCGAAGATGAAGACTATGATATTCGCTTCAACAACATTCAGGGCGGCTGGCCCGGCCAAGGCAACATCGATGCCGACCCCCTGTTTGCCGACCCAGCCAGCCGCGATTATCATTTGAAGTCTCAGGCTGGCAGATGGGACCCGAAAACGCAAAGGTGGATGAAAGACGATGTCACCAGTCCCTGTATTGACGCCGGCGACCCAAGCTCAGACTGGACAGCGGAACTGTGGCCGCACGGGAAACGAATCAACATGGGTGCCTATGGCGGCACCGCACAGGCGAGCATGTCTTCGTCTACTGTTGGCAATATTGCGGACTTGAATAACGATAACACTGTGAGCCACGCCGACGTGAAGATGCTCGCGGAGAGATGGCTGCATCAGGAAGCGCTGTTGGCTGAAGACCTTGATCGAAACGGCGCGGTTAGTTTAAGCGATTTCTGTATCCTTGCGGACGAATGGCTCTGGGAAGAATGACAGCGTCGCGCCGACTGTGGACACAACGTTAGATTCGCAAGAAACCTACCGGCTGGCTGACAGCCAGTTGTTCGCAAGGACTTCAAGGTCTCTGCCGTCAACTCCACCCGATTGGTCAAAGTCGGCGGTGTCACCCTGATGATTGACCACCCCACGGCTGGCCGCCTTCCACCGAGCAGCGAAAATCGCAAAGTCAACCATGTCAACGCCATCCGGACAAAATTCATCGCCCGGCCTTATCTGCCAGATGAGCTTGGGGTAATCCACGTGCTCGCAGAGCGTCCATCCGCCTTCGGCGGACCAGCCGGCAGCAGCAAAAGTCGCCCAGGTCTGCATTTCTGCCGTTGTCTTTCCTATTCCACAGGCACTTACCCCCTGGCCTGAAGTTTCTATGTCCCAGAAACAGCCGGTACATTCTCCGCTGGATGTTCCCGCCAAGCCTCCAGAATTCTCGCCGGCAACCTTGCCCGCTGAGTAGCAATTTTTCAACGGACCGCTGCGGTTCACGCCGACCAGTCCCCCAATGCAACTTTCTTGTTGAGGCCCGGAGACATTCGCGACTGAATAGGAGTCTGTCACAAGCCCATTATTTGTGCCGACCAAGCCGCCGACTTGCGTACTGCCGCTCACGTTTCCGCTTACATAGCAGGCTTCAATCGCCCCGCCGTTGAAGCCGACCAATCCTCCTACGCAGGCATACCCGGTTACCGTGACATCACTTAGGCCGACGTTTCTGATTTCGCTTGTCCCGCCTGTGCAGCCAAACAAGCCAACACAAATACAACGCCGATTTATATCCAGCCCTGTTATCACGTGCCCTTTGCCGTCGAAAACACCCTCGAAGGGGAC
>JAFNGF010000417.1 GCA_017885385.1 Planctomycetota bacterium | reverse complement strand
TTCTGTATGTGCCCGGCGTGCAAGGCGCTGGACCCGCCTGAAGGTCGGCCTACACAACTGGGGACATACGACCACGAATCAGGCCGGTACTACCGATTCGATTACGTGTCGCTTACCGACCGGATGATGTATTTTTATAAGGCCATCGCCGAGAAGGTGGCAAAGGTTTATCCGGAGGTTTTATTTACCGGCCAGGCCTACAGCGTCTATCGGGCGCCTCCCGTCAAACAAAAGCTGCACCCTAACATCGTTATTCGGTTTGTGCACAGTCCCAGCCACTACGCAGACGATGAAGTACGTGATGAAGGAATGGCCGATTGGGACGCCTGGGCCAAGGCAGCACAAATGATTTACTGGCGTCCGAATTCGCTGCTGTGGGGCCGGCACGAAGGGACGCTGGGCGTTTATGCACACAAGCTCGGGCAGGACTTTCGTCATATATCCGGCAATAAGTGTGTCGGCACCGATTTCGATTCCTGTATGCATCACTGGGCTACGCAGGGACTCAATTATTATGTGCTGGCAAAGCTACACTGGTACCCCGATCTGGACGTGGATGAGGTGATAGATGATTATTGCCGCTGCGGATTTCTGTCGGCAGCCGGAGAAATTAAAAGATACCTCTTGCGTGTTGAGCAGTTGACCGATAGGGCGGCAGCCGAAAAAAACGCCGATGTCACCGAGCCTTATACGCCGCAGGTTATTGCCGAGCTTGGCGCTATGCTGGATGCTGCGGATAGGGCTGCCGGCGACGATTCGGCGGTGCGGCGGCGGATCGCATTTTTGCGGGCCGGATTGGACTTCACCGGGTTGCAGGCGGAAATCTATCGGCTGCTCACCGTAGCCGGGCAGAGAAGCCTGACGCCCGCGGAGAAAAGTGAAGCCAAACGACTTCTGGATGCAAAGTACCAGCGTATGCGCGAGATATTCCAGAAAGAGCATTTTGCGGTGAATGTGGCGGCATTATGCTGGGGTGAGTGGGGACGGTTCAAAAGATTGGGCTGGACAGGACCCTCGGCGCAAAGGTGATAACGCTGGAGATCGGAGATGATCAGTAAGTATTTTCAGCTTGAGCAAAAGCGTACCAGCGTCAGGGTTGAATTTGTAGCGGGTGTGACCACCTTTCTTGCGATGGCCTATATTATATTTGTCAATCCGGCTATTCTCAGTGCGGCGGGCATGGATAAGCAGGCATTGATAATTGTCACCTGCATAGTAAGCGCCGTGATGACAATTATTACCGGTCTATTTGCTAATGCCCCAATAGCGATGGCCCCTGGAATGGGACTAAATGCGTTTCTGTCGTACACGCTGGTCCTGGGCGGCAAAATTACCTGGCAGATGGGTCTTGGTGTTGTATTTCTTTCGGGTCTTTTGTGTTGGCTTTTGACGCTATTGGGTTTGAGGAAGCGGCTTGTCAAGGCGATTCCGGTGAGTTTGGTTTCAGCTATTTCAGTCGGCATCGGGCTGTACATTACATTCATCGGCCTGCAGGATATGCAGGTGATAGTGAAAAACGAAAAAACGCTTGTCTCGGCGGGCCCGCTGACGGGGACAGTCGCAATAGGTCTTTGTGGTTTGCTGCTAATGGCGTTTCTGGCAATAAAAAGGATTAAAGGGGCTTTGTTGATTGGGATGATGTTCTCAACGGTACTGGCGATTGCAGCTGGCTTTGTTCAGAGACCGGCACATCTTGTGTCGGTTGATTTCGACATTACGCCCATAGCATTTAAGCTTGATATTCTGGGGGCGCTCAAGTGGAGTCTGCTTGGAAACATTTTTGCTTTGATGTTTATCGACATGTTCGACAGTATAGGGACGCTGGTGGCTTGCTGTCATGAGGCCAAGATGGTCGATGAAAAAGGCACGATAAAAGGGCTGGATCGTTTGCTGCAAATCGATGCTGCAGCAAGTATGTTAGGTGCTGTGCTGGGGACTTCGCCGATTGCCTCGTATATTGAATCGGCTTCGGGAATTGAGGAAGGCGGCCGAACGGGGTTGACTTCGGTGGTTACGGGATTGTGCTTTCTGTGGTGGCGCTGATCTTCGTTCCGGTTGTGGGGATAGTTCCTAAGTACGCAACGGCCCCCGCTCTGGTAATGGTTGGGCTTTTTATGATGAAGGAAATCAAGCGGATAGACTTTGCGAACTTGGAAGAGGCTTTTCCAGCCTTTATCATAATGGTGATGACCGCGCTGAGCTACAGTATCAGCACAGGTTTGGCGTTTGGATTTATTTCATTCGTATTTATGAAGACTATTTCGGGCAGAGCAAGAGATGTCAAGCCGACTATGTGGATTATCGCGGTTTTGTCGGTGTTATTCTTGACGATGGATCAGTTAGCTGATGCAATTGACTATCTAAGGCAGCTTATATAATAAGGAGGTTGTCAAATGGCAAAAGTACATGTCGGAGTGAATTTGGAGTTTGTACGACACGCGGATAAGCCCTTTGAGTGGGGCATCGAAAAGGCAGCCGCGTTGGGCTATAAATACGTTGAGCCGTGGGTTCACTGGGGCCGCGAGCTGATGAGTGAAG
>JAFNGF010000416.1 GCA_017885385.1 Planctomycetota bacterium | reverse complement strand
GCGGGGGAAAAAAGTATACACCGGCACTGACGGTTCCGCAGGTTCGGACGTTTTTGTACGTGCGGTTGCGGCAGGCCTGCGACCGCCGCTATCCCGCATGGGCGCTGCATTTGATAAAGCGCAAAAGCAGGCGGAGAGAGTCGCCGACGCGACAAAGCCGCTATGGCGACGGCACGCTGGCTCGGTTTTATCATTACAAACGACATAACTTATTGGCTCCCCTAAGAGTTAAAGAACGAAAATGAAAATAGACAGTACAACTATTATTTCTCAACACGATAAAGCTTAAATACCCTTTCCACGTTATCATTTTAAAATGACAGCAGAAGAAGATTCACCAAAAGATGAAAAAACCATCCAGACACTTGAAGAGATTTGCGAAAACACCAGGGCTATTCGCCGGGTGGTGAATAGAATCTTTGATCATCTACATGAATCCCAAGAAAAAGACGATGGCTATAGCGCAGATACCATGAGCTGGAAGGACCCGTACAACAATGATGACATGTACTACTAACCTCTGTTATCTCCAGCCTGTGGGCTAAACATCTTAGTGTATGGCTACGCCGACTTGTACATGACCACCGCTCAGAGCCTCTTGCCTGTTAAACCAGAGGACTGGTAGAGCCGAGCACCCAAAGGTAGAATAGCGCTCTATCATAAGCAAATGGGTTCTGTAATTGGGATTAAACAATGAATAAGCAAAGCTGCGAAATTTCCTTGTTAGCTGTATCCATCACTTACTCGTTCCTTCTCATACTTCCCGCAGGATATAACCAAGCTCGGGGCAGTAGCGTCCTATCGGAGCATCGCGACAGTCTACCGACTCAAGTGCGGCGACCATTACGGGATATCCCCAGGAGTGTTCCGACACCGGCTCAAGATCATCCTGGGAACGTGTTCCTATTGGGAGAGGAAGCAGCTATAGAGCTGCCACAGGACAAGTGCGCCGAGGCCACACACTGGCAGGTGCTCGATGAACAAGGGGCCGTCATTACTAAAGGATTACTTGACCAGGTCAGGCAAACACCTGGAAGCAGGATAATAATAGGTCGTCTCGGAATTGGCTGGTACCAAGTCGAATTCCTGGACCCTGGTGAAGTAGCTTTGGGCTGGACAACTGCCACTGTTTTAGCCCGGCTGGCTGAACCAGTGCCCCAAGATTCACCCATTTGCGTTGACTCAGCCACTTCGTGGTTTGCACCAAATGACCCACTTAGACAGGAACGTTTCGCCCAATTGGCCGCCCTGGCTGGAGCCAACTGGATCCGCGACCGTATGAGCTGGGCAGGAGCCCAGACCAAGCCTGACACATTCCCAGAAAATACAACTTATGACAGTGCTGCGACCCTCCAGGCACGATACGGACTGAAGGTCCTGCAGGTCTTTCATGACACGCCCAAGTGGGCTGCGGACGAGCAACTCGACGGTGACCGTGCACGCGGGCGATTCCCCAGAGACCTGCGAGTGCTCTACGAGTTCTGTAAGGCCCTGGCCAGACGGTACAAGGGCCGAGTGCTTGCCTGGGAGCCCTGGAATGAGGCAAACATAACCGCATTTGGTGGCCACACCATCGACGAAATGTGCAGTCACCAAAAGGCAGCGTATCTCGGCTTTAAGGCCGGTGATCCAAATATCATTGTATGTTGGAACGTATACGCTGGGGCAGGAACGCCTCTGCACGCCCAGGGAGTGCTTGAAAATAAGGTATGGCCTTATTTTGAGACATACAACATTCACTCATATAACAAACCTGACGATTATTTGGAGCAGTTCGTACCGGCACGAGATTCTGCCTGCGGCCGGCCGATCTGGCTTACCGAATGTGGCATTGCCCTGCAGGCCAAGACCGATGAGCCGTGGAGCGAGCTACCGCCGCAGGATGAATTACAGCAGGCCAAATTCATTGCACGGTCATACGCAAGCAGTCTGTTTGCGGGAGTTAACCGCCACTTTTTCTTCATCCTGGGCAACTACCGCGAAAGAGGAATACAGTTTGGCCTTTTGCGCAAAGATCAGACTCCCCGGCCCGGGTATGCTGCTTTAGCGGCAGTCGGCCGGTTTCTCGTGGGAGCAGCATGTCTGGGCAGGTGGACCCCCAAAGACAATCCCTCAGCCCGCATTTATGCATTCCGCTGCCGACCGGATGGTCTGGAGCGGGACGTTCTGGTGGCTTGGTCTGAAGGACCTACAAGCTGGTCGCTGCCGAAGAACCTACAGACAGAGGCTGTCTATGACTACTTAGGCAGATCCCTCAGCGAAGGTCTTCCTGCCAAACTCAACTCGGCTGCCTTTTTCATCGTTCTTGGCAAAGACGCCGCTCGAAACCTGCCGTTGGAACCTCCGCCTTCTGTTTCGCCCTTTCGCTCGGGCAAAGCATCGTCTATAGTGCTTCAGCTTCAGATACCCCATACAGCCACCGATCTGTCCCAACAGGCCCATATAGTGGCACCGAAAATAGATAAAAGTATTGCGATCTTTGCGTATAACTTCGGCGAGAAACCAGTAAGTGGTACTGTCAATGTGGAAGGTGTGCCTCGCGGGTGGACAATCATTCCGGACAAGTGGGAAATCACCCTCGATCCAATGGAGCGAAAACTACTGCCCGGCGGGTTTGAAATAGACTTGTCGGCCCGCAACAGCTCCTCTGATGGTTGGATTAAGCTGGGCGGTGACTTTGCCGATGCCGGTAAACCGGCCCTGGCGTTCCGACTGATAGCTAAATGAACTACTTATGTACCAGACAAAAACCAAGCGATTGTGTCCGCTGGTTGAGCCAATCCCTTGAGTTCGTCGTTCTCTACGCCATCCCAGTTTGAAACCACTGTTATAGCTTTCCACCGTTAAGGATATCGCACCTGCACCAAGCACGCAACCTTTGCTGCTACCATGACCACAAAGCTTAAATACTACTCTATCCTCACGTTCCTATGGCAGAGCCGAACTTAGAAGCAGGATTACGAAGTCTAAGGAATAGCCTTGAAAAGATGAAAACGCTGCTGGCCTGGCAGGAGCTGAAACAATCTGAACTGACGCCGGATCATACGCCAGGATTCACTTTATTACAGGATTCGGTTGGGACAGATTTGAGAAATGAGTATTCGTTCTTTCTATTCACGTCCATGCAGATGCACAGCGTCTTGAACAACAGCGATGCTGGTCTATCCAATGTTCGCCGACAACAGGTCAAACAACGATTGGCCAAGATCGAAAGCCAGCTTTACAGCCTTAACCTGCAAAAAAGGCTCTGCTGATATGCCACAGATAAAATGGGGTTTTTTGATTTATTCAGGAAAAAGAGAAAACTAAGGCACAGCCGAAGGCCAAGTAGCAGCAGCAAGCAGAATACTGAAAAAATGCAGGCTGACATCGAAGGCGTGAAAAACCAGATGGCAATCATAAACATAGCCCTGAAAAAGCACAATGACAAGCTCGCCGAGCATACGCGAGTAATCGGGGAACATTCTAAAAGTCTGGAAAAACTGGAGCAGAAAATTGGCGCCGTAGAAATTGCTCCGCCAGTAAGGGAAAAGGTTCCTATTGTTCGACCGGTCGAAGTAATCAACCCATCGACCTCGCCTGGCCGAGCGCCCATCGGCTTTGACCAAAGATTCGACATCAATCGCTTCTCCGAACAGGAAAAAAGAATCCTGGCGGTATTCTTTCAGAATAAGCAAATGAGCCTTTCTTATGTTGATATAGGGCGGGCCTTAGACAAATCACCCTACACCATAAAGAACCAGATGAACCGGATGCGACTAAAAGCGGACCTATTTGACAGGACTATAGGCGACCAGAGCAGAAACAGGTTTAAGCTCAAAGAAGGCCTGAGAGTTGAGAAGTATCTCAACGTGGTTTAGCCGAGCGGGCGGCGTAAATCGACTATCTTGGTAGCCTGGTCGAATGGTTCGGACTGAACGAGCGGTGAAATCCTCTGTTTGCATACCCATACGGTTTTGTGCCAGCGCAAGGTCTTGCCACAGAGCTCACAGAGAACTCAGAGGATACAATTTTGTTTGAAACCACAGATTTCACAGATTCGAAAGATTTCCTTTCCAGGAGTGTCAATCCGTGTAAATCCGTGTCAAAAAAGAGCTCTGCGATCTCAGTGACCAACGTCAATTATAAATTCCCTCCGCATTGACTCATAATTTTTGTTACCGAAGTCCGATCGTTGCCTCATTAGAATGTTACCGAAAACTGGAGGTATACGATGGACAAGAGAATCAGTACACAGACAAGAGGGGAGCTGGTTAGAGTTCTGGGACGCCGGTACCATGATTCCTCGAAAATGGCAAAGACCCTCATTCTTAATGAGCTGGTTGCTGTGAGCGGGTATCACCGTAAGCATGCGATTCGTCTTCTTAGCAGCGAAGGAGACAATGGCCATATGCAGATGCTTTCATGTGGTGTTTACCACAGTCGGCGGATCTACGATGAGGCAGTGAAGGAAGCTCTTATTGTGACGTGGGAGGCTGCGGACCGGATCTGCGGCAAGCGGTTAAAGGCGGTTTTGCCCGATCTGGTTAATGCGATGGAACATCACGGTCATTTAAATCTCGATTCGGAAGTTCGCAAGCGACTGCTTAAGGCCGGTGCGGCAACTATTGATCGCTTGTTATCGCCTATCCGTAATCGGTCACAATCGCGCAGAAAAAGACGCAAGTCTCCAAGAGTCAGTAAGCAGGTTCCGGTTCGTACATTTGCGGATTGGGATAGTCCAAATCCTGGTTACTTTGAAATTGATTTCGTTGCTCACTGTGGAGGGTTGATGGCTGGATCTTTCATCCAGACTCTCGTGGCAACTGATGTCAGCTCCGGTTGGACCGAATTGATGCCACTTCTCGCCAGAGAACAGTACCTTGTTGTCGAGGGGCTTAAGGCACTTCTTCAACAGATTCCATTTCCGGTGCTTGGCATCGATTCAGATAATGACGGCGCGTTCATAAACGATACGCTTTGGACATTCTGCGAAAGGCGTCACGTTGAGCTCACACGGTCCCGGCCATATCATAAAAATGACCAGGCATGGGTAGAACAGAAGAATGGCGCTGTGGTTCGACGAATGGTGGGGCACGAAAGATTCTCGGGAGTTGTTGCTGGCCAAGCCCTTGCTCATCTTTACCAGGCCGCTCGCCTCTATGTGAATTACTTTCAGCCATCATTCAAATTACGCAAGAAGATGCGGGATGGAGCCAGGGTGATACGGTCCTACGACCAGCCTGCGACACCTTGTGATCGGCTACTGAGGCATCCAGCGGTGGAGGACCAAATCAAGGAAAGACTACGATTGCAGCGTTCAGAGCTTGATCCTGTAGAGTTGCTGCATCGCATTCGGGAAGGCCAGGCTGCTTTGGCTGCTCTGGTATCTACCGACGGCTCCCTGCAAGGACCCGGACGCGAGAGTCTCGATCAATTCTTGGCCCAGTTGCCCCGATTGTGGCAGGCCGGAGAGGTACGACCAACACATCGGGCTCAATCCACGAAGCCCCGTCATTGGCGGATCAGAAAGGACCCATTCGAGGCGGTCTGGTATGATGTACTTCGTTGGCTACAGCATGACCCCGATGCTACAGCAAAGGCATTGTTCTATCGCCTGCATCGCGAGTACCCCGGGCGGTTCCCCGACGGTCAGCTCAGGACACTCCAGCGTCGCGTCCGGCAATGGCGAGAGATAATGGCAAGAAAGCTTGTGTATACCTGTATGAACGAAAAGGCCGAGACAGCGGAAATTGGAGTCGTCGGTGCTGGCGGCGCGCTATGCAGTTGAGGCCCATACGTTTCACGGGGGGATGTTTTTCGAAAGGTGCCGAATCGCTTTCACGATTTTTCGCCGCCCCCATGGGGGCGGGCTTACCCCCAAGGCGTTGACCTACTTATGGGTTCTGGTTATAGTAACATTCATAGCTGAGGCAACGGGAACGATAAGAATAATTTTCGCTGATCACCCTTGTCAGAAACAGCGCATCGACACCCGCTCGCTTATAAACCTCCATCTTATGTCTTGCCTGCTCATCATAGTCCGCATCGCCGTTAACACCAAAGTACTCGACGACCAGGCTATACTCCGGCAGCCGGAAGTCGCGATAATGGATGCGAACTTTCCCTCGATCGACTACGGCTAACGGGTATTCGTATTGGTAGGCAATTCCATTTCTTTCCAGCAGCCTGGCTATCTGTTCCTCACCCCAGCTTTTATAAGATGGACTAATACCTCCGCCCCCGTTGTTTTCAGGTCCTCCCATCAACAACAGAAGCTTCAGGGCTTTTTAATTCTTTTGCTCCATTAACATAAGCGGGCTTTTTCTATTGCAAAGACCTCTCATGCCGGCCACAAAAATTCATCTCCGCTCCAGAGTAGTTAAACTGGGCAAAATAGAATCATAACTCGTTGCGCATAAGCAATATAAAACTTCAATTTCATCTCCGTTTCCAAAACTCTTACAACATCTCCGCCCGGAGACAAAGAAAAAACCCATGTAGGAAACTACTCCTCTCCAAAAAACCAGAGGCCGAAGGCCGCCGCAAAAACAGACAAACATACGCCCTGTCGAGATTGTATCTCGGCGGTCTTCTTACCCCCAAACTCAATGAGTCTTCAGACTGATATGCATGTCTTCTATCAGTCTCACTAATAACTGCAAAAGCCTTATTTTGCACAGACTTTATAACCTAATCAAAACCAAACTGTCATGACCTACAGACAGATTTCCCGAACGATACTGAAATCTCGAACCCAACTCAAGCCACCCCACTTTCTGATGCCAACAATCATCCACAAGCAGCAAGTGATAGCCACACCCATTGTCGCGCAAACGCCCCGCTGCCCATAAAGATGTCCGAATACAACGAAGCGTGTGAGACCAAACAGCCACACAGAAGCAGTGCGGTGCTAACTAAACTAAGCACCGCACTCGCACTCACGATTCACCTATTCACCCAAGTCGCTTCAGCCTCTCATCAACTCACCGACCGCCCAATATTACGCCCCCACAATATATTTATTAAGGCGGTCGGTGCATAACCGAGCCGAAAAGCCACCATGCCTACCTCAGCTAAAAATACTCCTGGCCTTAAACCACAAACAGCAAAACGTACCTCGAAATAGCAAGCCTCAAAAAATGTCAGTTAAAATTTATAAAAAGACATGATCACCAGCAGAACCAGCACACAAAAGCAAAATCAAAAAAGCAAATCGTAAGCGGTGAAAAAACCTTGCCCGCCACCCCCGTTTTTCTATCTGCCATCCAAGACAGAAGGCCTAATGACTTGTGTTCAGGCCAATCTTCACATCGCCGCCAGACTTATCCTCGATACCATCCTCGCCACGCAACAGGCAACCAGTGATCGTAGCTGCCACCAGCCCCTTCTCCAGCACTATCTGCCTCTTGCCCTCAGCCATAAACTCACAGCCATTGACCACAAGTCTGCCACCTTTAGCCCTGACACACGCTGCGCCGGTGCCCTTACTATCCCATCCCGCAAAATGACACGAGCTCAAGATCAAAGTGCTCGGCCCTTCTTTGACGATCTGCTCTTTCGTCTCAGGCACAGGCCAAAAGCCACAACTGGTCAGCTTCACAGGTCCCTCATTCTTCTCCCCCACCTCAATAGCAGCCATAAACTGCCCATTAACAATCTGCACACCGGCATGCCTCTGCACTCTATCCACACGAACAGCCACTGGACAAATATCCGCCCCCGATTGCGTAATAACAGCATTGCCTGGCCCATGACCAAAGTCATCAAAGTGAAAACCAATTCGAGGAAAAATGACAAAACTATTGCTGATATACTCCCAGTCGGTCTTGCCGATCTTGAAGCCAATCAGATTCTTCTCCAGATACGCCTTGATATCACCGCCAGGCCACTTAGGCGTAAGTGCCATGCGTGTCCAAAAGTTCGGATTGAAATGCACATTCTCAATCCTGCCTATATCGGTACATTGGTCAATAAAGACGCCTATCTTCAAAGGGCAGGCAAATACATTTCGTATGATATGCAGCTCGTTCCACTTTGTACCAAAATCAAGAGCTTGATACGGATTGGTTATGGTAATATCCAGAACCTGGCACATCTCACCGTCACCCCTAATAGTCCAGGGGTAAGGCACAACATCGGGAAAGGTCTGCTCAGGATAATGAATAACAAGATTGCGGATAACAGCATTTGGCTTCAACGTAATGAGCGGCTCGCCATCTTCCTTTCCTCTTCCACCATAGGCAAGAATCACTGTTCCAATCGGGTGCTCTGAATGAGGCACGCCGCCAGAAGCACCGCATAAAGTTACGCCAGCAGGAACAACCAGAGAGCCATTCACACGATAGTGGCCCGCTGGCAAATAACAGACAGGTCCTTTCGTTGCAGCAGCATTCAGCGCGGCTTGTATCGCAGCGGTATCGTCAGCAGTGCCATCACCAACAACGCCGTGGTCTTTAGCATTAACTTGCCTTGCCGCCACAGAAAAGAACTTGCCCTTCTCAGCCTCACCGCCAACTGCCAAACTCCCGATGAAACAACAAGCCAAAACAATTGCCCTCCAGGATCTAATATTTTTCATTTCTGCCCCTTTCCCAAAACCCAGCGCCGCGCCAGCACCATGATGTACCTATCTGACCCCCAGCTTTTTCCTCAACACCCTCAAATTCGCAACATCCTCAGCATTATAAGCAAGCAGCATCTGCAAAGAATCAAAATTGCCATTATTCACGTAATCCCACCATAGCTGCACTGCCACATAACCATCCACACCCTTCAGTTGCCTCTCGATGCCCAGTTTTCTCTCAACTACCTTCAAGCCGCCTTTTAAATCATACCGCCAGCAATCATACATCAAGTCCCTGTGCTTGAAACACTGGCTCAAGTCTACACCAAGCTGGGTTCTAATAAACGGTAAGTCAAAGCGACTCCCGTTGTAGGTGTAAATCTCATCAGCACATTCAAGCACCTTCATCAGCCGCTGTTCATACAAATCATCTTCTATGAGTTGAATTATCTGAATCTCGGTGCCTTTTTCCAGGCCAATGCCAATTACCGTTAGCTCACAGTCGTAGCGGCTTAAGCCCGTAGTCTCTATATCAAGATATGCCCTGCATTTCATTACAACAAAAGGTCTTTGTAATCAGCGCAAAATTCTTTTCTCTTGCAGTCGCGACAATGCTCACCCCGCCAGATCCTGTCGAACTGCTCCATAATCTTACCTATGATTCCCTTGTCATCGGTAATAATGCCAGATTCAAAATTCCTCCTGCCGGCGCTTTTTGCCCCCATGCCAGCACCAGTCAGATTTGCGCTGCCTGTATAAGCAAAGTCACCATCAATAACAACAGACTTGAAATGTACGCGGGGACATAAAATCCTTTCTATCCCGCCTATCAAATTCGGGTAGCGATCAAAATCTTCTCTAAAAGCCTTACCAGGCTCTTTTGCATGAAGCAGCCGAATTTCAACTCGCTTTTTCACTAAGTCAGACAAAACCTCAAGAAAAGGGACCATTCTGCCCTGCTTATCCACATGTAAATCCTTCAGGTCGGCAGTTGCCAGCCAAAGAAACTTCCTGGCTTTAGGGATACGGTCGCAGATTACTCTGTCATAGATTTCTTTGTCTGTGATGAATTCATCTCGTGTCCTTTAATAATTGAAGA
>JAFNGF010000415.1 GCA_017885385.1 Planctomycetota bacterium | reverse complement strand
CCGCTTCGCAAACCGTAATATCCGGAGGAAGTCTGCCGTTAATTACCTTGGCGAGCCTCTCGGTAGGTATGGGCGAATCGATCTGAATAAGGGCAATCTGTCCCAGAGCGCTGACGCCCGCATCGGTTCTGCTGGCGCCGCACACCCTGACTCGCCATCCGAGCAGCTCGCTGATCGCCTCGATAAGTTCGCCCTGGATGGTTCTTCTCGCGGGCTGGATTTGCCAGCCGTGATANNCGCAACTGGTCGCCGGCAACCCAGATATTGATGCCGCGATTATCGGGTATGGATTCATCCTGCCGGATTCGCCCGACAAGAATATCGTCTTTGCCGGTGGCATCGATCGGCATCGGGAATCGGTTGTGCTCACGGTCGTCCATAACCTTCACGCCCGGCGCGGTGCTCAAGAGGTCCCTGACCTGGTCGTCCGTAATTGGGTCGGCAAACTCCAGATTGATGCTTTCACAATGTGTTCTGAAAACAGCAATACGGATGCACGTAGCGGTAATTGCGATCTCCGGGCAGTCGAAGATTTTTGTGGTTTCGCGGACCAGCTTTGTTTCTTCCTCGTTGTAGCCGTTCGGCCCCAGCGCCGAGTTGTGGCTGAAACAATTGAAGGCAATCTGATACGGAAAGACGCTCATGGTCGGCTTTTTACCCGCAAGAATTTCCCGGCTTTGGTTTTCCAGCTCCAGCATCGCCTGCATTCCGGCGCCGCTGGCCGCCTGGTAGGTGCTGACCACCATTCGTTTGACGGGATTAGCCTTGTGCAAAGGCCAGACCGGCACGATGCCGATGATTGTCGAGCAGTTCGGATTGGCAATTATGCCTTTATGCTCCTGGATTTTCTGCGGATTTATTTCCGGAATAACCAGCGGCACGTCCGGGTCCATCCTGAACGCGGACGTATTATCCACCACCACGGCGCCGGCCTGCGCCGCAGCCGGGGCAAATTCCTTGCTTCGCGCTCCGCCTGCACTAAAAAGCGCTATATCGACGCCCTTGAAGCTGTTCTTGGTCATTTCCTCAATGATGTATTCCCTGCCTTTGAATTCGATTTTTTTGCCTGCGGATCGGCTGCTCGCCAGCACTTTCAGCGAATCAAAGGGAAAGTCGCGCTCATCGAGGATTTTGAGAAATTCCTGCCCGACCGCGCCTGTTACTCCTGCTATTGCCAGATTGCAAGCCATAGCTTAATGCTCCTGAAAAATCGCCTGTCATATTCAAACTTAAGGGCAGTCGGATAGCGACTGCCCGCGTAATCTTTGGAAAACGACAACTTTAGTATTATAATATTCTCGCCGCCAAATACAACGTCCTTAAATTAACAATCGCAAAAAATATTTAGCCCTCGAATTTGCACGTGTTTAGCCAGGTACAGTATACATTGCCATCCCCAAGCTTTGCCCCTGCTTGCCCCGCTCCGGCTCGGGCCTCCGCCGAGACGAGCGCAGGGACACACTTGAGGCTGGCTTTTCTTGGCTAAACACGTACCCGAATTTATTTGGGGGTCATTTAGGGGTTTGTTTTTCGTTTATTCGGCGGGTCGCCTCTGCCAGATTGCGGCCGTTATAGATGCGGTAATAATGCAGATAAACACAAATGCCGCGGCAGGCATCGCCGCTTTCTGTCCGAAATGTCGTAGTGCCAGGACCGTGCCAAGCCCTGCATTCTGCATTCCACCCTCTATTGCCAGCGTTCGCCTTTGCCGTATATCCATTTGAAAAGCCCACGCCACCGTATACCCGCCGACCATTCCCAAGACGTTCATCGCCACGCCTGCAGCCAGGATTATCCCTGTTATATTCGCCAGGTAATCTTTATTAAGCGCGATCACCAGCGAGCAGATAAATATAATGAATGTCGCCGAAATAGCCGGGAAAACCGGCATAATTCTCGCTATTTTGTCCTTAAAGTAATGCCTTACGCCAAAGCCGGCCAGCAAGGGCAGAATTACCATACATATAATGTCCACGAGCATCGGCCAAAACGGAACATCGAGCTTAGACCCTGCCAAAACGTATGTCAGCCCGGGCGTTGCCAGCGGGGCAAGCAATGTCGAGACCGTAGTCAGTGACACCGAATATGCAATGTCAGCCTTGGCGATGTAGCTCATCACATTGCTTGACATCGCCCCCGGCGCCGATGCCGTCAGTATCAAGCCGACCGTTATCTCCGGGCCTAAATTGAGTATCTTGGCAATTGCATACGCTGTCAAAGGCATAATGCTGTATTGCGCCGCTGTGCCAATCACCACGATGCTCGGGCGCTGTGCAATCCGCTTAAAGTCCTTCGCCTCTAAGACCGCTCCGATGCCGAACATCGTTAGCGCAAAGAGCCAATCCATCCCCTGACTCAAGGCCTTGAACGGCCCTGGAAACAGGTACGCCGCCGCGCCGAACGCAACCACCTAAATCGCGAAGTACTTGGTGTAAAACGACAGGATTCTCTCGAACATAATGTCCGAGAGTATACGTTCTTGCCCCCGGAGTGACAAAAGATATTTAGCCCCCGAATTTATTCGGGGGTTATCTTTCCCCGGCGTGCTTGCGTTCGGTGATGTCCAGTGTGATTTCGACCGCCCCGGTAATATTGCCGTCGTCATCTCGCACGGGCGATGCCTGTATAAACCACGCTCGCCCGTCGGAGGCCATTCTTTCGCCTTGCTCTGTTATGCCGGTTTCCATCGCGCGCGCAACGGGACAATTCGGGCAAGGTCCCTGCCGTTCGCCCCATAATTCGTAGCAGTGACGTCCAATTGTCTGCTCGCGTGTAAGATTTACCGATTCGCACGCAGCCCGGTTCGCCCACAGAATGCGCATGTCCCTGTCCTGATAGGCCACGAGCTCCGCCAGACTGTCCAGAATCTTTTCTTTCTCCTGTTCAGCCTTTTGCAGGGCGTTTTCCGCCTCTTTTCGGGCGGTGACGTCCCTGATGCTTTCGCGATGCCCCAGCGACTTTCCTTCTTCATCGTAGATTGCCTGCCAGGACATATCCACCCAGATAATCCGGTCGTCCTTCCGTTGAATTCTGAACTGGACATCGTTGCCTGTGCTGCCTCTAAGTGCCGAGCGAAAAGCCCGGTCTATTCTGTCGCGGTCCTTTTCGTAAACGAGCGGCTTCGGATAATCCGGCATTGCTGTCAGCTCTTTTATGCTGTAGCCGGTGACGCGCTGCACCGCCGGGTTCGTCCAGAGGACCCTGCCGGTCGGCCCGACCCATACTTCCCAGTCGTAGGTGTAGTTGGCGATTGCACGGAAGCACTGCTCGCTCATGCGGGCCGCCAGTTCGCTGCGTTTGCGTTCGCTGACGTCATCGTAGATAGCGACGATTCGGCCTGACGGCAGTCTATACACGTAGTTTTCGCGCCAGCCTGCGATGCGGTTGTCTTTATAGATTGAAACGGGGTGGTGCTCGGGCGTGCCGGTCTTATACACCCGGCGGAAGACATCGAATAGGCCGAACTCCTTGACGCTGGGAAAGACCTCAGCGACGCTTTTTCCTATCAGGTCTTGTTTTTTGATTTGGTCAATCTCTTCCGCCGCCGGATTGAAGTCCACGAATACGAATTCTTCACCGTCGTTTCTCGCCTCGTAGATGGCTACACCGCTGCTGACGTTCTCGAAAAGGGCCTTGAATTTCGCCTGGAGCTCGGCCGGCTCTTGTTCAGAAGGGCTCGGGTCAGGGGAAAGTCTTGCCGATTTGCTGCTTTTGGCTTCCATTCTTATACGTCCGTTTGCTTGCCCGCCGTTCGTCTGGTGGGCAGTCTCCTCGCCCCGCATGTCTTTGATAATAATATACCGTCGTTTGCCTTTGTGTGTTCGGCATACGTACATACGTATACGGGTATATACGCATGTACGGTTGGTCAATTGTCCAGTTGCAGCACGGTCTTGATAAAATTCAGCACCAAACGATTATAATGCATCCCGCCGATGCCATGCCGGGATTGCGGATAAATCATAAGCTCAAACTCCTTGTCCGCCTGCTGTAAAGCGTGCAGGAGCTTAAATGTGTTTTCCAGGTGTACGTTATCGTCAATTGCACCGTGGACGATCAAAAGTCTGCCGTGAAGGTTTTTGGCGGCTTCTATCACGGAAGTCTTTTCGTAGCCCTGCGGGTTATTCTGCGGCACATCCATATATCGCTCGGTATAGATAGTATCGTAAAGGCGCCAGTCGGTAACGGGCGCCCCGGCAATGCCGCCTACAAATGATTTACTATGCGTCAGGGCGTATGCCGTCAAGAATCCGCCGTAACTGTGTCCGCTCATTCCGATTCGGCTGCCGTCGACATAGGGCTGTTCTTTGAGCCAATCGAGGGCTTCTTCAATATCTTTGAGCTCCTGNNCTACGCGGGTCA
This sequence comes from Planctomycetota bacterium, assembly GCA_017885385.1. GTDB lineage: Bacteria > Planctomycetota > Phycisphaerae > Sedimentisphaerales > Anaerobacaceae > JAFNGF01. The sequence continues at coordinate 2,476 of JAFNGF010000415.1, read as the reverse complement.
CACCGGAACACGAGCATACCCATCTGGGCCAGCATGTGGTCGCGTGCGCGTCCGTCACGCCACGCATCGGAAATCGTGGGCGAGTGCGGGCCGCCATACGTCATGAACCAGACCGGATACTTCTTACTACTATCGAAGTCTGGCGGCTTGATTAGACTTGCCTCCAACAGGAAACCGTCGGACGTCTCGATCTGAAACTGCTCGTATGTGCCGAACCGATATTCCTCCCGCTCGTAAACGGGATTAGTATCCAGCATGCGGATTCGTGTCCCATCGGTTGCGTATAGGGCCACTTTAGCCGGCGTGGAACTGTTGCTCCACGTATCAATAAAATATTCGCCGTTCGGGCTTACGTTCACATAATGATCGCCGGGTAACTTTGTCAAGCGGTCTATTCCACTGCCATCTATCTTTACACGATAAAGGTTCTCCGCAATGTGGGAATCTCGTGTCGCACTGATGTAAATCCAGCCGTTTTTCTCATCGACCTGATGCAGCCGCCTGGCTTCCCACTCGCCGGCGGTGACGGCGTGCTTTAATTGCCCGCTCCCGTCATACAAATATAGATGTTTCCAGCCCGTCCGTTCGCTAAGCAGCAGAAAAGATTGGTCCGCCAAAAATTTCAGACTGTCTGGCGGCTCGACCCACGCTTGGGTGGTTTCACGGAAAAGCCGGCTGGTTTCACCCGGCGATTTTGGGGCAACATTAAAATCAAGCCAGGTCTGGGCGCGGTCTTGCACGCAGAAATATATTTTTTCACTGTCCGGCATCCAGCCCAGCCTGGTGACTAAGTATGTGCCTTCTGTATAAGTGTCAAGATCAATCCATCGTACCTCGCCTCCCGCGGCGGATACCACGCCGATATTCACCTTCGGATTCGGCTCGCCCGCCTTTGGGTAGGGTGANNATAGACCCAATCGGCTTCGCCGTTTGCGATCATTTTACCGCCATCGGTGGTTAGTGCCCGCTCGGTCTGCGTGGCAATATCAACCACATACAGGTTCTTTTCGCGGACAAAGGCGACAAATTTTCCAGCCGGCGAAAAAGTGCTGTATTTTTCTTTGCCCGGGCTGCTGGTCAAACGTATCGCAGCTCCGCCATTTAGGCTGCAATAGTACAAATCATTTTCATAATCAATCAGAATCGCGCTACGGTCAGGATTCATTTCAAACTGTGTCTGTTTTGATAGGGATTGGGCGGTTTTCTCGCTCATGGTCGGCAGAGACCTCAATCCATTACACAGTTGATTTGGGTCGAAAAATGGCGTTGAGCGCCCGCTTACGGCGTGCACTTTGTACAACCTGCCATCTCTTACCTGCAAATAATGCTCCCCGTCCTGCAGCCAGGTTAAGCCCGAAACCGGCGAGCCGCCGAAGCTGGCCTTATTCTCCGGACCGTAAACCGTTTCAAATGTAATAGGCTTATTGAATTGGCGTTTCTCCGGCAAGGGTTTTACGCCCCCCTGTGTTATCGGCACGTATGAATTCAATTTGACTATCGGATAATAGTCGCCCTTTTTGAGCCGCCCAAAAAGCCGCCGAACCTCTGGAGGCTTTTTTGAATTTGGATCGAGTATTTTTCCCGCCTTGTCTTCTGATTTTTGTTGGGTTTTCACCAAGATTGTGCCGGCATAAAAACGCCTGGTCTGGGTTCCCGCAAAGCGGGGTACCTGAGGTAGTCGCCTGGTTTTCAGTCTGATGGATTGGCGCTGCCCTCCCCCGCGTCTCCCGATGTGAGTCGGGGCGGGGCGCGGCGGCTGTTTTTGGGCACGCACATTTTTCTCAACGAGATAGACCTCGACATCAAGGTCGATATCTTCTCGCAGCTCGCAGACTTCGATACCTTCCCGCTGAAGATGCTCGGTTAGCTTGTTGAGCGTGGCGGGAAAAAGGTAGGCGTATGGCGACCGCCAAGACGCCCGGCCATTTACCGGCTGGTCGCCGTGTAGCTCGTGCGGTGCGGCAAAGACAAGAAGCGCACTTACAATCAAGCTCGCCCACGTGACATCGGTTGCCAGGAAACGTTGTTTAAATCTCATAATTCAACCTCTTTTGCTAAAGATATGCTGCTGCGGCTATTATAAATGCACCGGCCGTGCTAATCCAGAGGGTACAATTCATCTGCATAAAACGGACTTTCAATATGCAAAAGGCCCACAAGCCTCAAAGTATGCACCGTGGAAAGTCCTATAACGTTTTCGATGGATAATCTGAAAATTTTGTTGACGGATATGACCGCCCCTGATAGAAACGACACCTCGCTGCGCTCAGCCGCGGGGCAGCCCCGAGAAATCGGGGTCACGGAGAATACGGAGATGAGTGCGAAAACTCGAAATTCGATCCCGATAGAATCGGGGCGAAATTCCTGCTGGAACGGGGGGTTTATCTTTTCGCTTCTATTTTTGCTCGGCATTTTCACTGTAGCGTCCGCCGCAGAAAGCATCGCAATTCAGGCGGGGAATATTCTGACCATAAGC
>JAFNGF010000414.1 GCA_017885385.1 Planctomycetota bacterium | reverse complement strand
ATCCTGGGTTTCGGCACGTCATCGCCGCCTCAGCCGAAAGGCCAGGACTGGGACCCCAGCAAGCCGCCCGTCTGCACGGGCAAAGCCCTCACCGTACAGCCCGTTCTTATGTACAGAGTCGCCGAGAAACGAGAGGCGACCTCATGGAAATCCTGGGGCGGTGTGCAAAGCGACGATGCTGCCGCTGCCGAGGCACAGCGGATATCGAAAGAGCTAAGCGAGCTATCCTCGCGCTGCGAGTTTTCCGTAAAGGTTTTGCCAGTCATCAAAATCAAATCGACCTCAGAGGCCGCCCAGGTGCACGGCAATGAGTATGACGTGGTACTGGTCTACGCAGCAGCAGGCTCAGGCGAATTGCTCAGAGCATGTTTCGCCCAGAAAAAAAATAAGGACACTATCATCTTTGTCAGGCACCGCTCCGGCCCAGCTTATTACTGGTACGAAGCCCTGAGCACCAAATATCTGCGCACCGGCGATGCCGGGCCCGGGCAAAACTCCTATCTCGATCACGGCGGCGTGTATGTTGATGATGTCGTCGTCGATGATTATAACGAGCTTCTCTGGCGTCTGCGTGCCCTCTACGGACTTAAGAGCTTCATCGGCGCCCGGATCGTTGCTTTGGGCGGCGCGTGGGGCAAATATTCGCCCGAAGCCCCCCAGGTCGCACGCGATAAATTCAGGCTCAACATTATCGACGTCGGCTACGATGAAATCGCGGCCCGCGTCGAACGAGCGATGCAAGATCACGACCTGGTGACGACAGCGCGGCGCTGGGCACAAGAATACCTCTCGCTGCCCAGCACGACTCTTATGACCGAGCGGACGTTTGTGGATAACGCCTTTTTGCTCTACAGCGTTTTCCGCGACCTGATGCGCGAGCATGATGCACCGGCCTTTACCATCCGCGGGTGCATGACCACAATTCTGCCGATAGCACGGACGACGCCGTGCCTATCTTTGAGCCTGCTCAACGACCAGGGCCTGATGGCGTTCTGTGAATCCGACTTCGTCATTATCCCCGCCGGCATCCTGCTGCATTACGTATCCGGCAAGCCGGTTTTTTTGCACAACTCGACATTTCCGCACGATGGGATTGTTACTTGCGCCCACTGCACCGCCCCGCGTCGGCTGGATGGCGTGCGTTACGAGCCGGCCAAGATTATGACCCATTACGAATCCGAGTACGGGGCCGCACCGAAGGTCGAAATGCCTCTTGGCCAGCAGGTGACATTTATCGACCCGGAGTATAGTACGGGCCGTTGGCTGGTATTCACCGGAATCGTCAGGGACAATCCCTTTTATGAGATCTGCCGCTCACAGCAGGATGTCGAAATCCAGGGCGACTGGAGTAAGCTCATAAACGAAGTCCGCGACTCGCACTGGATGATGTCTTATGGCGACTATCTCAAAGAGCTCGGCTACGCCGCCCGCAAAATCGGCATAAGGTGGATCACTATTTAGCCCGCCAATCCCACGCCCCCATAATGAACGGCCGGTCACCGGTGGGGAATGCCGTGCATACCATTTTCTCTGAGTGGATTGCTGGGTCCCCAAAGAACACAAAAAGTAGCCCCTCTGCCAGTGTCATAATAGCTTTATAGATAAGCACTTATAGCCTTTCCAGAAAAAAATGGAAAAACTATTGACGTTACCAAAAAGATTTTGGAAAATACATTAAGGTAAACTATATTATAAGGAGTACTCTATGTGGCCAAAGACAGATCAACATCTCAAAGGAATTGGCGAGCGCCTTAGGCTCGCCCGAGAGGGTGTTGGCCTATCCACGCGCGCCGTCGCATCTCTCCTATCGCAACGCGGCGTCCGCGCCTCGCATGTAAGCATTGGGAACTACGAGCGGGGCTTGGCAACGGTACCGGATGAGATTCTCGAGTGCCTAGCGACAGTTTATAAGCGGCCCATTGAGTGGCTTCGGGGCGCTGGTCTTGTACTGCAAGGCGTTCGGTATCGTGCACTCAAATCTGTGAGTTCCCATGACAAGGCAAGGTTTACTCACGAGGCGCAGGTCTGGCTAGAGATGTATTTACATCTGGAATCCTTACTAGGTCAGCCATTGGTTCCGCGCCAGCCAAGATTTAGGATTGGTCACACTGTGTCGGGCGAAGAATTGGCCCAGCGCATAAGACGGCGCTACAAGTTCGGGATTTACCCCGTCCCAAGCACAATTCGCCTCTTAGAAGACTTCGGCGTCCATACGATCCAAGTGGCCACGTCTATCCGCATTGATGCCTTCGCCGCACGGTTTGACCATTCTCGCGTGGTCGTGCTCAATTCTCTGCTGCCTCCAGACAGGATGCGACTAACTGCCCTTCACGAGTTGGGGCACCACCTCTACGAAGATTTCCTCACAGGGGTGCCGCTGACGGGTGACGATATCGAGAAAAGAGCTTTTGAGTTTGGTTCCCATCTGCTCATGCCGGAAAGCGAACTGGGGGAGGCTTTCCGGATAAAGAGCATGGTTCGGCTCGTAGAGTACAAGGAACGGTACGGTATATCACTTGCAGCAATGGTTTACCGAGCGCGGAAGAGCGGTTTGCTCTCACAACGGCTTTACCAGCGCCTTTGGCAAGAATTTGCAAAGCATGGCTTCCGGAGGGCTGAGCCTGGCTTGGTCCCACCCGACAGACCCCTCCGAATGGAGAGTCTGATCGAGTCAGCCGTGGCTAAAGACAAGACAACATACGCGGACCTAGCCAGCCATTTCGGGACCGATGCCGAAGCCGTCAAGAACAGAGTCGTCTCTGCGATGGGCGGGTCCACAGGTGCTTCGAACTCAACTATCACACCGGGGATACTTAATTTCCAAGCGTACAAGCAGAACATAGGTCTAGATTAACTAAGGAGATTTCTAAATGGAAAAACCGCAAAGTCTAAACCACCATGTGAAGGATCTTTTGCACCGCGAGCTCGAGAAACCAGTACTTGAGCAACTCTACATTGCGCATGGCGTCGCAACGGACCAACTTCGCCGTGATCCGGAGACTCTCTGCCAAATTACGGACGCCTTCAACCACATCACGGGTCAGCGGTACGACAGCAGCACATTGTTAAGGTATATGATCAACCGGCGCAAGCAGAGTGATTGGCCAAGGCTTGGGACGCGCGCGACGAAGTTCGACTCTGTCCTTAACCTGCTTTCTCCAGACCAGTTCGCTGTACTTCGCCAGATATATCTCGAGCTCGATATTCCGTCCGATCAGTTTCTCTACGAGCCGCAACTTATTCGTGACATAGCGAATCGCTTTACTGGTCTTTCAGGCACATTGGTGCCCGGAACAACGCTTGTAGCCGTCATAATTGCGAAACGCAAACGCGGTCTTTGGGTCAAGATAAGAGAACCCTTCGCGGATATTGAGGAAGTTGCTTCCTAAAAGAAGACTTGGCACTTGCCAACCCACAGCGTGTCACCTGTGCGGAGAAATAGGGTAAGGGCAGAGCACGGAAGTCAGTCAGTAGAATGGGCAGGTCTCCCGCCCATGTGGATATTAGAACAACCTAACTTTACGAGTACTAAAGGAATCTTCGCCCGAAAAGAGCAGGTAGCAGGTTTTGCTGTCGGTGCTCATCCACTTTGTGGGAAAGCAGCTTGATTCGCCTGGGGCGACGTCCCAATTGTCGGTGTAAAAAGCGGTTGTCCACGGGCCCCAGGGCTGCGGGGCATCAAAAATAGCCAGGCCGCCTGCAAGCCGCATATCGCCGGTAGCGTACGGCGTCTGGCACCATAAGTACCGCTGTAGGCCTGGATTATAGCTAATGCCGGAGCGGTAGCATCGGCCTGGATTGATAAATACCGCCCCCCTATCGCAAATATCTTTCGTCCAGATTGGCTTTGCCGAACCATCCAGCCCCTTGAAAAACTGATAGGCATCCTGCTGGCGAATCTTGTCTTTCGGGACGCGAGCCAAAACAAACCGATCGGCCGGCTCGTAGGCGCTATCCGAATCGTGCGAGTAAACGTATGCAAAATCATCCCGTGCGCCGGCGTAGTCCTTGCCGAAGTTCAGAAAAGTCGGGCAGCCGAAGCTCTCGGTAAACTTCCAATCGCACCACGTCCAGGTTTTGCCGTGGTCGCCCGACCACGCTATCTGTGAATTGCCGACATTTCGGACCAGCATATACAAAACGCCATCGACGCACAACATTCCGCTTGCCTTCGGGCCTTTGGCCCCATCCCCTACTTTCTCGCCGGTTGCGGCGGGGATATTTTCACCTCTGAAATCG
>JAFNGF010000413.1 GCA_017885385.1 Planctomycetota bacterium | reverse complement strand
TAATCAAGATTCTGATAAAAGATGTCCTTAGAAAGGCATTTCTATGAAAAAGACAGATATCTGGATCAGCGTCGGTATCATAGCAGTGGCTCTTGTTGCATTTTATTTCTACACGCAGCGGAAAGGCTACATTAAGGTTGATGCCGGCGGCGCCAGCGCTTCTTTGCAGCTTCGCAGCGGCTGGCTAAGTAAGGCGACTATCAGCTCAGACTCAGGGGCTGTTGCAGTACCGGCGCGAGCCTGCAGGCCGGAGCAGCTGCGTATAACCAAGAAGGAAAATGGCGGCACCTGGCAGCTCGAAACGACCGGGCCTTGGGGAAACCTGGCACGAATCAATGCGAAAAATCGCCGGACAACCATTCTTCGAGTCGGCCCGCCGCTGCTAATTAAGCCCACCATCCAGCGAAGTGGTTCGGACGTGTCAATAGGTCTATCCATCATTGGCCAGGCAGGCGAACAGTACGGCGTACGGGCAACTAAGGACGCCAAGCAGCTTGCTGCTCCTGCTGTGAAGATTGTTGATGAGTCTGGAAAGGTTCTTGCCGCCGGTAAATTCGCCTATGGCTGAGGCGGCGTCTGCCGGTACTCGTGGCGAGTGCCAAGCGACTTCAAGGNNTTTTTTTGTGGCGCCAATAGAGAGGTAGTGGATATGATAAATACAGAAAGACGAAAAAGGGTCATGCAGCGATCAATGCGACTTGGGCACTGCATTTGCAACCCCAAACAGCCGTGCCCTTGCGAGCTGTTCAAGCAGAAGAACATCTGCATGTGTGCCGGTGAGCGCCTTGAAAGCCCTGCGGGACCGGTTCAACTGACCAAGCTCGTGGAAAAGGCAGGCTGTGCCTCTAAGATAGACCAGGCGTTTCTCAAGCGAGTGCTGAAGGATTTGCCCGCTATCGACGACCCTCGCGTGCTGGTGGGCGTGCCCGCCGGGGATGATGCCGGAATTTATGATATGGGCAGCGGCAAGGCCCTTGTGCAAACGGTCGATGTATTTACGCCGTCGGTCGATGACCCGTACACCTTTGGCCAGGTGGCGGCGGCCAATTCGGTGAGTGACATTTACGCTATGGGCGGAACGCCAATGACCGCCCTTTCGATTATTGGATTTCCCGCGCGCAAGATTCCGGATAAGGTGATGTACGAAATACTCCGCGGCGGCATCGACAAGATGAAGGAGGCGGGCGTTGCCATTATCGGCGGCCATAGCATAGACGACGCCGACATCAAAGCTGGCTTTGCCGTAACCGGTATGATAGATAAGGATAAAGTTGTGACAAACGCCGGTGCGCGCCCGCGCGACGTGCTTATCTTGACCAAGCCGCTCGGCACCGGAATCATAAATTTTGCCGCACAGATCGGCAGGGCTGAACCCGGCAGTGTCGAGGCGGCTGCCGAATCGATGACCACACTTAATAAAGAAGCGGCAAGGTTGATGGTTGAGTTTGACGCTCACGCCTGTACCGACGTGACCGGCTTCGGCTTGATGGGCCATCTGGCGGAAATGGCTTCGGCAAGCGGTGTCGATGTCGAGGTTACCTGGGATGACATACCGCTGCTTGCCGGAGTCCTTGAATACGCCGCAGCAGGAATACTGCCCGGGGCTATCGAGCGAAACAGGGAATCCTGTGGCGAGCGAGTAGTAGCCACTGATTCTCTGCCCCAGGAAATGATCGATATATGCTATGATGCACAGACCTCGGGAGGACTATTGATTGCAATTGCTGAAAGTTATGCCGAGAAATTCTTGAAAGCCCTGCACAAGGCCTGTCCCTCCGCAGGATGCCTGACGGCAGAGCGAAGTGGAGGGAAAGAAGTTTCCGCCGCTACGGTCATTGGCAGGGTCCTTGGAAAAGGCTCAGGCATTGTTCATATCCGCACAAGCGGCGGTCGTCAAATCCCCTCACCAAGTTTAGCCGGCACATCCTTCGACACGCCTCAGGACGGGCCTGTGGTGCCGGTTGACGAGGGATCCCCGCTTTCGCGGGGACAGGCTAGCCCCCTCGCAGGCGGGGGGACGAGAGACGAGCGACGAGCGACGAGAGGCGAAGAAGTCCCCTGTTGTGCCGATGCTGTAACCTCCGCGCAGTCAGATGCTGCCGAGGGTTCGGGGGCGGCTCAGCACGCTGCGCTGGCCGCGGGGCAGGTGGAGGCCAAATTCAAAGATTTTCTCAGCTCGGCCAGCTCTCCGCACGGCCTGGACGCCTACACCAAGCAGGCTATTGCTATTGCGCTTTCGGTCGCTATGCGGTGTGAGCCTTGCCTGAAGATGCACCTGAAAAAGGCCAAAGAAAAAGGCTTCACACAGGATGAGATAGATGAGGCCGCCTGGATGGGCATTAGTTTCGGCGGCTCACCGACTATGGTCTTTTACGAGCAAAATAAATCGTAGGATGGGCAACTCGCTTGCCCATGCTGAATTAAAAAGATGAACCGCATGGGCAGGAGAACCTGCCCATCCTACCTGTTTTTTTTGCAGCGGTTTCGCTTCAGAAGTCTGAGCTAATACGGCGGACGCCCATTTTCCTGCAAACTTCGTGACAAACAGACTAAAATGTGATAATCTAAAGCGTACGGATGCCGTCCCTTCAACTATGTTCAGGGCAGGCTCTGAATTAGCTGAAGACCTGAGCCGATCCATATAAGACACCGTGATAAAAACACACGCTTGATGCAACAACTTGACGGTACTAGAATTACGTCAAATTCGATGTTTTTTTCTCAGGCGTCTTATACGGCACTCAATGCCATGTTCGGTGTGTTAGGTGGATCAATATAAACAATG
>JAFNGF010000412.1 GCA_017885385.1 Planctomycetota bacterium | reverse complement strand
GTATTCTCAAGCGATTACAGGGCTACGAATTTTTTCTTGAGAAAAATCCCCAATGGCAAAAGAAAGTAGTCTTAGTTCTGGTAGTCGTGACTTCCCGCGTGGCGGTAGAACACTACCAACAAATCAAAAAACAGATAGATGAGCTTGTTGGAAAAATCAACGGCAGATTCGGCACTATCGGCTGGACGCCCATATTGTACCAATACAAATTTATGCCCTTTGAGGCTCTTGTTTCACTGTATGCAGCCAGCGATGTCGCTTTAATTACGCCTCTTAGAGACGGCATGAACCTAATTGCCAAGGAATATATCGCAAGCAGAACAAAGAGAACCGGCGTTTTGATACTCAGCGAGATGGCGGGTGCCGCAAAAGAGCTGGCTGAAGCCATCGTGATAAATCCCAACAGCATTGAAGAGATCGCTGCTGCTCTTGCAATATCGCTTGAGATGCCTGAAAAAGAACAGATAGAGCGTAACTGGATTATGCAGGACCGGCTCAAAAGTTATGATGTTGTCCGATGGGCAGATGATTTTCTCAGCCAGTTGCTTTCCATCAAGGCCGCGCAAAAAAGCCTCCCGGCTAAATTGTTAGCGGCTCCTGCAAAAGAGCAACTCCTCAGAGATTTCAGCCAAGCCCGCCAAAGACTCATTTTTCTCGACTACGATGGGACACTCGTCCCATTTGCAGACGACCCGCAAGCGGTCCAGCCGTCCGAAGAGCTTCTGGCAATCCTCCGGAACCTTTCACAACAGCCGGCAAATCAGGTTGTGTTAATAAGTGGACGTGACAGGAACACAATGCAACGCTGGTTTGGCTCGATCAACGCCGGATTGGTGGCGGAGCACGGCGTATGGACACAAGAAAAAAACCAAGACTGGCAGTTGATCAAACCCCTCAATAATAATTGGAAGCCCACGATAATTCCCCTGCTTGCGACTTATGCGGACAGGCTGCCGCGTGCGTTTGTCGAGGAGAAGGAATTCTCTGTCGTCTGGCATTACCGCAGAGCCGACCCCGAGCTGGCGTCAGCACGCGCCAAAGAGCTTGTTGACGATCTGGTGAATTTCACGGCCAACATAGATGTCCAGGTATTGCAGGGAAGTAAAGTAGTCGAAGTAAGATGCGGCGGCGTTAATAAAGGAAATGCCGCCGCGCGTTTTCTTGCAGAGCACAAATTCGGTTTTATACTGGCCGTCGGCGATGACTGGACGGACGAAGACTTATTCAAAATCCTCCCTGACACAGCCTACTCGATCAGAGTCGGAATAAGGCAATCTTACGCAAGATTCAACCTGCGCAGTTATGTGGATGTGGTAGAATTGCTTAAAGAATTGGCAGCAGAATGACCAAAAGCCGTATGGAGTGAGCCTACCGATGAGGTTTGTCCTCGATGTATTTTATGTGCTTGCAGCGGTAGCAATCAGCCCGATGGTTGTATACCGCATCGTCAGGTACAAACGCTACAGGGCCGGCTGGGCACAGCGATTTGGAAAAATCGCCCGCAAGAACCCACATAAAAAATGTATCTGGCTCCACGCCGTAAGTGTAGGTGAGCTAAACGCAGCTAAAACAGTCATCGAAGCACTCGAGAATAGGTTTCCAGATTTTGAAATCGTAATCAGCACCACGACCGACACAGGTTTTTCGCGTGCCCGCGCGTTATTTGGCAAACACCAGCAAGTGTTTTATTTCCCGCTTGATTTTTCCTGGATAATGCGCCGTGCCTTCCGCAGAATTGTCCCGGCGATGTGTTTATTGATGGAGCTGGAAGTTTGGCCTAACTTCGTTGAAATCGCACATCGGCTGAATGTCCCCGTCATCGTAGTCAATGGTCGAATAAGTGACAAGAGCCTTTCCAGATACAAAAAGGTAAAGCCGTTCGTAAAAAAAATCTTCCGCAAAGTCACTCTTGTTCTTGCTCAGACGCAGGAATATGCCGAGCGCTTTAGGGACCTTGGCTGCCCAGACGAAAGAGTGGTTGTCACCGGCTCGCTAAAATACGACACCGCTGAAATTACCGATAAAGTCGAAGGAGCGGACACTCTTGCCACACAACTCTTTGGAACAATCACAAATCACAAATCGAAAATCGCAAATCGCTTGTGGGTTGCCGGAGCTACCGGGCCTGGCGAGGAAGAGATTATCCTCGATGTCTATAAAGACCTGGCACGGCAGGGACAATTCAGCGACTTGCGGCTGGTAATAGTGCCTCGCAAACCGGAGCGCTTCGACGAGGTCGCAGAATTGATAAAACAAAAAGGTTTTGATTTAATCCGATACAGCCAGGTAAAAAGATTAGCCGCAGAGCACACAGAGGGCACAGAGAAATCAATAATCAATAATCAATTATCAATTATCCTTGGCGATACGATGGGCGATTTGCGGAAATTTTACTGCCTGGCGACGGTAATTTTTGTCGGGCGGTCGCTTGTTCCGATGGGAGGCTCGGATATGATGGAGGCAGCCGCTTTGGGCAAATGCACCATCTTCGGCCCTTACGCCTTTAATTTCAAACAAGCCGTTGACGCACTTTTAGCCGGCAGCGGTGCTATTATGGTCAAAGACAAAGAGGAGCTTCTGCGGACAACACGGGAATGCCTTAGCGAGCCAGCCTTCGCACAGGAAATTGGCAGAAATGGCCGGGAGGTAATCAGAAAAAACCAGGGCACCACCGCCAGAACTGTGGAGCAAATCTCGCACATTATAGGCAGAGTATGACAACAACCCCTCACCGTAGACGCGACGACATCGACTGGCTGAGAGTCCTGGCTATGCTGGTCGTCTTTGTGTTTCACTGTGGAAGGTTTTTTAATAACGAAGACTGGCATGTGAAAAATCTGCAAACAAGTTATATAATGACACTATCTCTGGCAGTTGTCAGCCAGTGGATGATGCCGCTGTTCTTCGTGCTCTCCGGCATGAGCTCTTACTATGCTCTGGGTTATCAGAAGCCGGCAAGATACATCCGTTCACGGCTCAAACGACTTGTCGTGCCCCTGATATTTGGCGTATTCGTCGTCATTGCTCCGCTACAGGTTTACCTTGAGCGTGTAAGTCACAGCCAGTTTGAAGGTTCATTCCTGGAGTTCTACCCTCATTACTTCCAAGGCTGGTACGGACTTGGCGGCAATTTCGCCTGGATGGGCATCCACCTATGGTATCTTGAAATCCTGTTTGTGTTCTCTCTGATTATGCTGCCGCTTTCTATCTGCCTAAGATGGAACACCGGTGCTGCCCTGCTTTCAAAAACCGCCGCTGCACTGGGAAAACCCGGATGTATCTTCCTGCTCGCTATCCCGGTGGCGATAATTGAATACGTTGCTAATTTCCCCGCGCTCAGGCCTACATTGCTCGGCATAAGAGCATTCGGCGGCTGGAGCCTTCTGCCATATCTTGTTTTCTTCAGCCTTGGCTATGTGATAGCGGCGGAAGCCCGATTCCGTGCCACGATGGAAAGACAACGAATAGCAGCACTCACGGTAGGCATAGCTGTCACTTTGATCGGCTTCTATCTGGTTGGTTCTGGCTACACCATCGCCGATTGGCTCGCTGCAATCTTGCGCGGCCTTAACGCGTGGGCCTGGCTTATCGCGATACTAGGCTTTGGCAGCAGATACCTGAACTTCAGCAATCGGTTTCTCAAATACGCAAACGAAGCCGTTCTGCCGTTCTACATACTGCACCAAGCAGTCATCCTGGCCATCGGTTATTACATCGTCCGACTCCATCTACCCATAGCCGCGAAGTTCTTTATTATTGTCACAGTCTCCTTGCTTACGATCCTCGGCCTTTACGATGTACTCGTGAAGCGCATAAACATGCTGCGGTTCCTTTTTGGAATGAGACTCATTCCCGCATCTCGCTTCTCTACTTAGCCCACCGTTCCACAGCGGTCTTCCTGTTGTCATTCCTGCGCAAAGCAGGAATCCAGACTTGTGAAAATCAGTGTTAATCCGCCATACGTCTGGCGGATAAATCTGTGTAAATCAGCATCTAAAGTCGCAGAATTTCTGTTGCTTTTCCAGCAATCCCGACCATAATATCGCTGGCCAGAGGGAGGTCGATACCCTTGATTCGACCGGAAAGCCGTGCAGGTAAGACTGTGCCCAGCACTGGTAGCTTGATGCGGAATCCAGACGAGATACGCTTCACGAGATACGACTCGCGCGATACGATATACGCGATACGAAATTGACTGAGCCAGCGGCTGCACTCGGATGCCGGATACGCGGCACCGGTGAGCCGTACGTTAGGCTGAATGAAGGATCTCGAATATGAGCAAGAGTGTGAAGATCAAACTAAAGGGACGGGAGCTGGCCAATCGTTTGGTGGGCATTTCAACCCCTATCGGTGGAATCAGTTGGAAGCCGCCAGTTGATGAACGGGACAAGGCGCGGCGACTATTGGTGTATCTTGCAGGTCAGCGGGCTCTCCACTATCCATATAACAAAGAGGTAGGCACCTTCGTCGTGCAGTCCGTCCTTGATACACGTGAGCGAATTACCCGCGACCTCGAGGCTCTCTCTATGGACTCTCTTCTGAGAGAAACCCTGCGAGCTATGCAGACTGTCTGTCGCAAGTTTCTGGATGAGAATCAATCCCCAAGCGCAGGTTATGGTTGGCCGTATGAGGCTCAGCTCCTCAGCACACTTGGTGGGCTGCGAGCTTTATTCGGAATCCACATCGCTCGCATTGCCTGCGCTTATGATCTGGAAGTGGATGCGTGTTTGGAAGGTATACTACCTCCTGAGCCTGAACAAGAGTCTAATAAAAGCCACAACACGAAATCGGGAGATTCAGATGGTTCCTAACGTATCACTGCAGCGGACCCTTCGGCGCGCGTCGAGAAGCTCAGCGCTTGTTCGGGGCCGCTGATTTCGGATGTTAGGCAAAAAAACTGTCGATACAATTGCTTCTCTCACGCAAATTTCGTAATATAAGGCACCCAAAATGGTGAAGCTCAGTGAAATTAATATTAAATGAGAAATCCCGAACAAACTTACCTCTTTGAAGCTAAAGGAGGTGATGCCCAATGAGAATGTTATGAGAGTATTCAAAATGGCAGGGAAGTAGAGAAGTGAAAAGACATTTATTCGAAATTAACAATTTAACATGGAGGTATAGGAGATGTTAGCTGCATTAGAATGGGAAAATCTTATTGCTGATCCGATCCGTCAAATGTTGACCAGAATTATGGCCTATATTCCTATCCTACTGGGTGCGTTAGTAATTCTGATAGTAGGCTGGATTGTGGCCAGGGCAATCAGACGGATACTTGACTGGCTGCTTAAAACAATACGCTTCGATGCGCTGGCGGATAAGGCTGGTATATCAGAGGTTCTGCGGAAAGGGGAATTGAAGATTACTGCCCGACAGGTAGTAAGCAGTCTTGTTTATTGGCTTATTATTATTATGGTGCTTGTGATGGTAGCAAACGCATTGGGGCTGCCGAAGGCTTCGGACATTCTTTCAAACTTGTTTGCTTATGTCCCCAAGGTCATAGCAGCGTTACTTGTACTTGTGGTAGCAATGTTTCTGGCAAGTTTTGTGTCAGGAATAGTGCGGATAGCTGCGGGGCATGCGAAATTACCCAAACCGGAGCTATTGGCCGGTATATGCCGCTGGGTAATTATAGTTTTTGCAGTGACAATTTCACTGGCACAGCTTGGTATTGCCCCTCTTTTGGTAACTGCCACCTTCAATATCATCCTTGGCGGCATTGTCCTTGCCTTGGCGCTTGCCTTNNGGCAAGGTATCTCGAGGAATTAAAGGAAAAACGCTCTCAGAAAAAAACTGGTGAAAAGTGAAGTTGCCTAGGCAACGATAAACTGTTTCGAGTCGGCATACAAAACAAGGCAGTTTGCGCTGAACACTGAATCCTAAAAGGGAAAGGATACTTATTATGCTTTACACTATCGCGGTTGT
>JAFNGF010000411.1 GCA_017885385.1 Planctomycetota bacterium | reverse complement strand
ATTTTTTGCACACATAAGTTCCTTTTTCCTTATAGCTTACGAATTTCCCGGTGAACGGCATTTCTGTTCCTTTGCTGTTTATCACTGTCGATTCTGTCTTGGTAAGATCGTTAAATGGCAGCTTCTCCTGTGAAAATGATTCTGGTCCCATTGTAAAAAGTATTATGAGTGACAAATATGATAAAATTTTCTTCTTCATCTGACGTGTTAACTTAATCATGAGAAGTAACAAAGTTAGAGGAAAAAGGTTCTGCGGAAGCATGTACTCACCGCTCCATTCACTCTTTATTATGGCATGTACTCACCCCCCCACTCCCCTCTCTGCTGAAGCAAAGAGGGGGAGTAGATTTGTATATGTTGTTATCAATTAATGTGTTTAATTGAGGCAAATGGCAATTTTTTCAAGTACTTCTTTTATATATATTAATTCTTCATTTTCAAATCGAGACATAGTGATCAAAATCTGCCATAAAGATATATAATCCAATAAATTACGTAAATAATTTCCCCCCTCTTTGCTTTAGCAGAGAGGGGGAGTCCTGAGCGGAGCGAAGGAAGGGGGTGAGTACATGCGAAGATGAGGAGGATAATCCCTTTCCAAATTAATTCTTAATTTTACATCCCTCTAAACAATAATAAGTCATGAGCAAGATTATCATGATAACCGGTGCCACATCTGGATTTGGCCGGGCTTTAGCAATTAAGTTTGCACAGAACGGATACAATATCATTATAACCGGCCGCAGGAAGGAAAGGCTTGATGATGTTGAAAAGGAACTCTCAGCTTACAAGGTGAAAGTTCTGTCGCTGAACTTCGACGTCAGAAAAAGATATGAGGTGGAGGATGCAGTGGCAGGCATCCCTGATGAATGGAAAAACATTGATATCCTGGTTAATAATGCCGGCTTAAATATTCGAAAGCCGGCTATAGAAGTCACCCAGCACGATTGGGACACGGTGCTGGACACTAATTTCAAGGGTGTTTTTTTCTGTGCTCAAGCGGTAGCTAAAGAGATGATAAAGCGAAGGTACGGGCGGATAATAAATATCGGCTCGTGCACCTGTGTCTTCGGGATGGAGGGGATCGTGCCTTACACGGCCGGGCGAGGCGGCGTTCTGGCAATGACCAGAGGCCTGGCAGTCGAATTGGGCGGATATGGAATCACGGTAAACGTCCTTGCCCCAGGCTGGTTCAAAACGGCGTTAA
The DNA here is from genome assembly GCA_017885385.1 of Planctomycetota bacterium. Lineage (GTDB taxonomy): Bacteria > Planctomycetota > Phycisphaerae > Sedimentisphaerales > Anaerobacaceae > JAFNGF01. The sequence continues at coordinate 3,074 of JAFNGF010000411.1, read as the reverse complement.
ACGCGGTGCTATACGAGAACAAGCAGTGGGTCGATTACATCACCAGCCGAATCCCGTTGGGTCGTCCGGGCCAGCCGCACGACCTCGACGGCACGGTGGTCTTTTTGGCTTCGGATGCTTCAGGGTACATTACCGGGCAAATAATATTGGTGGACGGCGGATTCACCACCGGAGCGACAAAGGCGATTGCTTGAGGATCCCCAGTAAAACTGGGGGCTAAATATCTAGAATGTCTGCCGCCCGTTCGAGGATGTGATCGGGCTGGTAGGGGAATAAGGCTAGGTCTTCTTTCTTTGTGATTCCGCTCAGCACCAGAGCAGTTTCTATCTCGGATTCTATGCCGGCGATGATGTCGGTGTCCATTCGGTCGCCGATAATGACGGTGTCTTGGGGGGCACAGTCGAGTCTTTTCAGGGCGTGCCGCATAATCAGTGGATTCGGCTTGCCGATAAAATAGGCCTTTCTTCCTGTGGTCATTTCGATCGGGGCAATGAGCGCTCTGCACGCCGGCGCCACGCCCTTTTCCGAGGGGCCTGTCAGGTCGGAGTTTGTCCCTATCAATTTAGCGCCTTTGAGCACCAATTGCACGGCGAGCTCTATCTGCTCGAAATTGTAGGTCCGTGTTTCGCCCACCACCACATATTCAGGATTAATATTGTCGATATAAAAGCCGGCGTCGTGCAGGGCGTTTACAAGCCCCGACTCCCCGATGACGTACACGCCAACCTTTGGGTTCTGGCTGGCCAGGAAGCTGGCGGTGGCCTGCGCGGAGGTTATAAAATGCTCCTCATCAACTTCGATGCCGAAATGCGCGAGCTTGAATTTCAGCTCTTTGGGCGACTTGGCGCTACTATTTGTAAGAAAGAGAAATTTTTTGCCTTGCTTTTTTAGCCAATCGACGAAATCTTTGGCGCCGTCCACTAGTTTGTCGCCGTGGTAGATAACGCCGTCCATATCGCAGATGAATCCCTTTTTGTCTTGTAGCTTTGCCATATCCAAGTTGTCATTCAACATAGCTGGCCGAACAATGTCAACGGACTTGTCTTTGTTATTTTTACTTTTGCGAGCTGCCCGGCGAGCGATATCGGCCCATTAAACACAACAATCCAATCCTCAGCGGTTCGCCCGACCAGCTGCCGCTCGCTGCTGCTCTGGTCGAGATTTAAGTGCGCCTTTTTACTTAAGCCTTCGACCAGGACTTTAACTTGCCTGCCTAAAAAATCACGACTCAGTTCATCGCTTATTCTTTCCTGCACTGCCAGCAGTTCTATATTTCGCCTTTTCTTCACTTCGGCGGGGATGTTGTCCTGTAATTTTTTATCGGCTCTTGTCCCTGGCCGGGGCGAGTACTTGAAAATAAAGCAATTTTTGTACTTGGCTTTCCTGGTCAAGTCTATGGTTGCCTGGAAGTCTTCTTCCGTTTCGCCCGGAAAGCCAACTATAAAATCGCCCGCAACGGCGATGTCCGGCACGATAGCTCTTGCCTTATCAAGAAGCTCAAGATACTGAGCTGCCGTATAATGTCGGCTCATCGCTCGCAAGATTTTGTCTGAGCCGCTTTGAGCGGGCATGTGCAGATAGTGACATACCTTCGGCGAATCAGCCATAGCTTGCAAAATCTCGTCCAGAAACTCTTCTGCTGGATAGCTGGTGACGAATTTGAGCCACTCTATTCCCGCGATGTTACTTGCTGTCGCCAGCAGGTCGGCCAGGCAGTAGGTTTTTTCGCCCGCTGTATATTTATACGAGTTTACCGTTTGGCCGAGCAGCGTTACTTGTTTTACGCCTGCATCAGCGAGCTTTCTTATTTGCTCGATTATGGCAGCGGGAGGCCGGCAGACTTCCGGACCGCGCACGTACGGGACAACGCAGTATGAGCAAAACCTATTACAGCCGTGCATCACGCGGACGTAAGCCTGGCCCGGCAGTTGTCTGTCTTCGATACCGTAGGCGGATTCAAATTGTTCCAGGGCAAGGTTTTGGTTTTCAGGTTCTTTCTGTCGAATTTTTTCTGTTATCGCCAGGCGCTTTTGCTTTTCATGCAGGGCGTCGGCCAGAAGCTGTGATATCTGCGGTATTTGTGCCGGCCCGCAGACTAAATCGACAGCCTCGTGCTGGAACAATTTTTCGCCCAGTCGTTGGGCCATACATCCGATCACGCCCACCATTAAGCCTGGGCGAGTTTTTTTGAGGTGCTTGAGGTGCCCTAAGTGCGAAAGAACCCTCTGTTCCGCGTGGTCACGGACAGAGCAGGTGTTTATCAAAACAACATCCGCTTCTTTAGCGTTATCAGTTAGACCAAAGCCAGCGGCTCTGAGCGCAGAAGTCACCAGAGCTGAGTCCAGCTTATTCATCTGGCACCCGTAGGTCTTTATGTACACACTTGGGCTGCTCATAGGGCACGAACGCCTGCAGCGATTCTCAATTGTCCGAATGTTAGTGCTCATGCTCAGGCTGGGGTTTCTTTCCTTCTGCTTCGGCGTGAGGGGCTGCGGTGCCTAAAGCATCATTGTGCAGCCGCTCAACATAGTGCACAAATTCAACGTAAGCTGCAACGTACTCCCGCCCAGCCTCGACACTTTCATTGGTGTGTTTTTTGGTTTCCACAACGTGGTTGAATCGCTGACGTATTCCCGACATAATAAGCGTGGAAATCTCCTTTGCTAAATCATCAAGGGGGCTACTCTCGATCGCCTTATCCGCCGCGGCAATCACAGGCTCAACCTGGCCTGCGGGTTTTAGACCTGTATAACCTGCCCCTTCCGCGGCCCGGTGGACGCGAACAAGGGTCTCGAAGAAATACATATCCGCAAGGTCTTTCGCCTGTGGGCTAAGTTTGCGCACGCCAAGAGTTTTTTCAAAAGCCTTTTTTATCTCGTCCTCATCTTCCTTTCGCACCCATTTCAGAACCGGCGTAAAGTCGCCTTTTTCCGGAGCTATTTTGGCCTCGGTAATTACAGGGCCATCCATTGTATCGCAGTGAGGCGTGACTTTTTCAGCCGCAAAGAACGCGAGCACTAACAGGATAGCCAACAGGCCGGGCAGGGTGTAGGTTTTGCTTGGTTTCGTAGTGA
>JAFNGF010000410.1:315-5520 GCA_017885385.1 Planctomycetota bacterium | reverse complement strand
CGAACAATCCGAGCGGTTACAGGCTGAAACCGCTGGACGTAGTCATCGCCAATCGTGCTGCCGCGAGCAAAGGTTTGCCATTGGTCGCCGTCTTTACTTTGCAGTTCAAATTTCCGAACGCGATCGTAAGCCTCGCTAATCTTAACGCGGCTGAATGTCATCGCTTTTCCGAGGTCGACTTCCAGCCAGGCTTGTTTTGTGCCGTAATCGGTAGCCCAGCGTGTGGCCGGGTCGTCGTCGACGGCCTTGTCGGGAGCATGCCCAGCGTCATTCTGGTACACATTTGATGCCCGGGCCTTTTTGCGGTAGGCCAAAGACGCCGATGGTATATCGACAGGGGCAATATCGCCAGCAGGGCCATCCAGTTGCAGTTTGATGATGGTGTCAAGCTCCTGGCGATGGGGCTTCGGGAGCGAAACCTCGATGCCGTGTTTACTCTGTGTCACGCTGGCCTGACCACCAGTTAAAACCGAGCTTGAGATAATGTTTTTCGGCAGAGGCGGAAGTACAATGCTGTCACTAGGCCAGGTCAAGATGTGCACGTAGACGATGTTGTCCTTATAGGTGCCGGCGAGCCAAGATGTGGGTTTGAAAGGTCCGCTGCGAGTACCGTAGATACTCTCGCCATATTTTTTGAGCCAATCGCCCATCTCCTTCAGCCGGGCGACTTGTCGCGGCTCAATCTGGCCGTCCGGCATAGGCCCAACGTTAAATAGGAAATTTCCGTCGCCGCCTGCTACGCGCACCAGCGTATCAATGCACTCCTTGAGCGACTTCATCTGGTCGTCCGGTTTCCAGGCCCATTGCTGGCACAAAGTCATACAGGTCTCCCAGGGCCGGTCGCTCTGAAATTTGCCGATTTTCTGTTCGGGCGTGTCGTGGTCGGCCGGCAGGCCTGCTCGGTCGTTAATGATGACATTGGGCTGAAGCCGGCGGATAATCTTGAATAGATTTTCGGAGTCCCAATCTTTTGCTGTGCCGCCCAGGCCGTCAAACCAGATTATGTCGACCTTGCCGTAGTTGCTGCAAAGCTCACGGAGCTGCCCGTGCAGGTACTCAATGTAGCGGGCGTGGTTCTCCGTACGGTAGTCCGGGTGGTGCCAATCGACCGGAGAATAGTAGAAGCCGAGTTTTAGCCCGGCTTTGTGACAGGCGTCGGCCAGCTCTTTCACGACGTCCCGCTTAAACGGCGAGCTGGTAATTTTGTAGTCGGTCAGTTTGCTGTCGAACATGCAGAAGCCATCGTGGTGCTTGCTGGTAAATACCAGATATTTCATGCCGGCATCTTTAGCGATTTGCACCCACTGCTCGGCGTCGAATTTGACCGGATTAAACTGTTTGTAGAGATTGTCATAGATTTCGACCGGGATGGAACCTGTGCTGCTCTGGCCTCTTCTTTCGCCGCCGCGAGACCAGCCGATTTCGGTGCCCTTTAGGCTGACCGGCCCCCAGTGAATAAATAAGCCAAATTTCATTTGGCGCCATTGCTGGATGTCCTGCTCGCCAGCCCGCAGGTAGTCCTTGGTCTTCTCCAAGCTGGTGGCATCGGCCGGCTTGCCGGAACGAGTAGTAAACGTGCACCCAACTAAGGCTAAGCAAATCGCAGGTAACCATACACTTATCTTGTTTTTCAACATAGCGATCATCCTCTACCTGACACGTCTTGAAACTATTTCAAAATTCTTGTATGAGCGGCATTAAACATTCTTACGCCGCCAGTGTCCAGTTGCAAGATCAGGCCTTTTTCGGGGTCAATTCCAATACAGTTGCCGGCAAATTTTCTGCCATTATACAATAGCGTTATTCTGTGTCCTAATTGGACGCTAAGGTTACGCCACTGGTCTATTACTTTTTGGCTCGCGTCTATTGCTGCTTCGAGCCAGTGGTCTACCGACGTAAGCAATCTTTTTGCCAGGGTGATGCGGTCGCACGCTGTTTGGCTTTCTAAGTCGATGCTTGTTGTGATTGATTGTAATTCCGCTGGAAACGATTCTTTCCTTTGGTGGCAGTTTATGCCCATGCCGATGACGTAAGTGTTGCCGGTATCAGCCGGGTTTGATTCGATTAGGATGCCGGCTACTTTTTTGCCGTTTAGCATCACATCGTTTGGCCATTTGATTTTTGCCTGTGCGCTACCTGCTTTACCGATGGCCTCCGCAACGGCAACAGCGCAGGTAAGGCAGAGTAGCTCCGCACCCATATTGCTGCCGGTTAAAACGATCGAGCACAGGATGCTTTCTGCTCGGCCGCTGTGCCACTTGGCGCCGGCCCTGCCTCTGCCCGCGGATTGCTCTTCGGCGAAGACGACCAGGCCGTCGTTTTCTGTATTCTTTGCATATTCGGCGGCGATGTCGTTTGTGCTGGATGTTGAGCTGAAGACAAGGATTTTTCTGCCGATGCGTCTGGTCTTTAGGTTTGCCTTTATCTTGTCTGGGTCCAGCAGTTCGCTTGGCATANNATGGCCTGATTTCTTTGCCCTTAGCTTTTAGTACCTGTCCAGCCCGATGTCGACGGCTGCGGCTGAGTGAGTTATGGCGCCGACGGCGATTCGGTCGACACCAGACTGGGCAATAGCTGAGACGTTGCTCAAGGTGATATTGCCTGATGCCTCCAGCAGCGGCTTTTTGTTCTTGCGGCACATTCTGTCCCGCATTTCGATGGCGTGTTTGAGCTGCCACTGGCCCATATTGTCCAGAAGCACTATATCAATTCCGGGTATCTCCAGGACATAGTTGAGCTGGTCGTCAACGTGGTCTACCTCTACGGCGACGAATTTGACGCCCTGCACTTTTCTTGCTTGGGTAACGATCTTCCTGAGCTTGGGCTGGAAGTTTGCGCCGAGCTGGGCCAGATGGTTGTCTTTAACCAGGATGCCGTCGTAAAGTCCCAGGCGGTGATTGCATCCGCCGCCGCACCGCACAGCGTATTTTTCCAGCAGTCGCCAGCCGGGCATCGTTTTTCTCGTATCGTAGATTTTCGCTTTTGTGCCTTGAACCGCCCAGACATATTTGCGCGTGGTGGTAGCTATTCCACTAAGTCTCTGCAAAAAATTCAGCATGACTCGCTCGGCGCTGAGCATTGGGCGCAGAGGTCCGTGAATGACTCCAATTTTTCGTCCGGTATGGGCCTGCTGCCCGTCGTTTACCAGGACCTTCAGCTTGAGTCTGGGATTGTAAAGTTTAAGGACTTCCTTGATCACTTTCATTCCACATACGACTATCTCCTCTCGTGCTACGATGTCTGCCTTGGCGATGGTGTCGTCAGGGAACAGAAGCTCGCTGGTCACGTCGCCTTGTCCGAGGTCTTCTTCTATCGCCATTTGAATCAGTGGCCGCACGTCTGCAATCTTGAGCTTCTTCATGTTTGCCGTTTTCCTTTATTGTACCTCGTTGATGGAAAGTGCCTCAAATGCGGGGCAAAGCTTTCTCACAGAGGCTTTTTCTTTTGTCTGCTTAACTTTTTGGAGGCTAAATGGCTGCTTTTCCTCCTCCTGGAGTCGGCCAGAACCAGCTCCGGCAGCTCTCTTAATTCTCGTAGCTGGTCGCGCAGAAAGACTGCCCGCTCGAAGTCAAGGGTCTGCGCCGCTTCGAGCATCTCCTGCTCAATCTGGTTGGCCAGCTCTACCTTGTCATATTCGCGGTCGTCAAAGCGAATCGCCTGGCGGGCCGTTTCTCTTGCCTTTATCCTGTCAGATAGACTTCGCCGGATTTCCTTTCGAATCGTTTCCGGCGTAATGTTATGCTCTTGGTTGTATTGTCGTTGAATTTTACGGCGTCTATTTGTTTCGTCAATAGCTTTTTGCATTGAGCCGGTCACGGTGTCGGCGTACAAAAAGACCGCAGCGTTGACGTTTCTTGCGGTTCTACCGATCGTTTGTATCAGCGAGGTCCGGCTTCGCAGGAATCCTTCCTTATCCGCATCGAGGATGGCGACGGCTGAAACTTCGGGCAAATCCAGGCCTTCCCGCAGCAGGTTTACGCCCACCAGCACATCGAAGTCGCCCTTTCGCAGGTCACGCAGTATCTCAACTCTTTCCAGGGTATCGATTTCGCTGTGCAGGTAGCGGCACTTAAAGCCCTTTTTTGTAATGTAACTTGCCAGGTTCTCAGCCATTCTTTTTGTCAGGGTGGTGACAAGCATGCGCTCGCCGGCTTTGATTCTTTTTTCAATCTGGCCTAAGAGGTGCGGAACCTGGTTTCGTGCCGGGTGGACGAAGATTTCAGGGTCCAGAAGGCCGGTCGGCCGGATGATCTGCTCGACTACTTCGTTGCTGCATTTTTCCAGCTCGAACGGACCCGGCGTAGCAGAAACAAAGATTACGCGCGACCAATTTTGCTGGAACTCCTCAAAGCGCAGAGGTCTATTATCCAGCGCGCTGGGCAATCTGAAGCCGTGCTCAACCAGAACCTCTTTTCTGCTTCTGTCGCCGGCCCACATCGCGTGCAATTGCGGTATAGTGGCGTGGGATTCGTCGATAAAGAGGAGAAAATCCTTCGGGAAGTAGTCGATAAGCGTGTAGGGTCTGGCTCCCGGTGGAAGTCCGGCCAGATGCCGGGCGTAATTTTCGATGCCGCTGCAATAGCCGATCTCCTGAATCATCTCCAAGTCGTACAGTGTTCGTGCTTCCAGCCGCTGGGCCTCCAGAAGCTTGCCCTGCCCGCGCAGCACGGCCAGCCGCTCCTTCAGCTCCGCCTTTATGCTCTCTATCGCTGAGCAGACTCGGTCGCCGGGCATAACATAGTGCTCAGCCGGATAGATAAACACTTCGTCTTCAACGGCCAGCGTCTCGCCAGATATAGGATTTATGTAGCTTATTTGTTCTATTTCATCGTCGAAAAGCTCGATGCGGACGGCGAAGGATTCGTACGAGGGATGGATTTCAATCACATCGCCGCGCACGCGGAATGTCCCTCTCTGGAAATCGATGTCGTTTCGGGTGTACTGGATGTCAGCCAGCCTGCCGAGCAGCTCATTTCGGTCAACCTGCTGGCCGGTGCGGATTGCTACCACGCTGGCCTTGTAATCTTCGGGCGAGCCCAGTCCGAAAATGCAGGAGACGGATGCGACAATGATGCAGTCGCTTCTTGCGGAAAGGCTGGTAGTGGTTGAAAGCCTGAGCCGGTCAAGATCAGCATTTTTCGAGGCGTCCTTTTCTATGTATATGTCCCGCTGCGGAATGTAGGCCTCGGGCTGATAATAGTCGTA
>JAFNGF010000410.1:0-226 GCA_017885385.1 Planctomycetota bacterium | reverse complement strand
ACGCCCATCAGCGTCTGGAGTTTTTTGCCTGTGCGCAGATTCTCCGCCAGCCGCTCGATGGCGTTGGGCTGATCGCCCGCGGGCTTAAACTGGTTGTTCAGTTTGAATATGCCCATATTTACATATTTTAACCTTGGTTTTCGTGGCGTGCACGGTTTTTCCTGCGGTGGAGCCTGAAGGTTTGGGCTGTAGTTTGCTCTTATTTCGCCCGGTCGGGATAGACGAC
>JAFNGF010000409.1 GCA_017885385.1 Planctomycetota bacterium | reverse complement strand
GCATAATCGACCAGAACAACGACCGAAATTTCGAGCACCTGCGCCAGATTGAGGAACACGGCGACGAACTGAACAAACGTCTGATGAACCCCGAAACTCCGCGCAACATACTCGGGCCGGAGATTTATGGCATGAAACACGCACTTATCAGCTACCTGAATGCACTATGGGAGACGGTTGATGTACTACACGATGTGCGTTATGGGGACGCCGNNGATCATATCTGATAACACACGGCTGTTGGAACAAGTAGGGCTGCTGGCTGAGAATGTAAAGCAGCAGATAGGTCTGGCCGAGCATTTATCCGAGGTACTGGCTTCGGGGCTGGAAGTATTGCAGTCGATTTACAACAACCAGCTGCAGGTTCTTAACAACAAAATGGCGATGATTATGACCTATTTGACCATACTTGGTACCGCCGTGCTTGTCCCCAATACACTGGCCACCATCTTCGGCAACTCGGCTTTCGCCATGACGCCAGGTGATAGAGGCTGGTATGTAGCTCTGCTGGTAGTGTCCACCGTTATCGCCACTTATCTCGCCTTCTGGTGGGCAAAGAGGTCAGGCTGGTTTCCCAAGAAGATGGATTGAGTCCTGCCGTTTAGCAATTCAAGCCTCTCCTGCGTCAGGAGGGGCTGCTGACCCGCGATGCCAGAGTAAAAGAGCGCAAGAAGTACAGCCTCAAGCGCGCCCGCAAAGCACCTCAATATACCAAGCGGTAAAGCTTCCGAGAAGCTATTTCTCAAACCATGGAACGAGGGCTTCTGTAAGTATCTCGGCTTACAAATCTTTCGCTGCCTCGGCAATCACGCCTTGTGCTCCCAACGCCGCTTTAATATCGCCAGTTTTAATGGCCTTTTCGAGGTCATCCAGACCCGATTTGAACATCTTCAGAGCCTCTGGATTAGCGTTGCTCGGTATCTGTTTGGCAATGTCCAGCTCCAGCGATAAGGCTTGGGAGAGAATCAGAAGCAAGCCTTTCTCCTCACGGCAGAGCCCAGTGGAGACGGCCTTAGCAAATAGTTGATTTACTTCCTTCGCTGAGGATATTTCAAACTTGAGTGCCAAATCGGCAAAGGCCTCTACACTGGCCCTGGTGACCCAGCCGCAATCTGTTGGGTCGACCTGCTGCAGGCGAACGGTAACAGCACCGATGACAGTCTTGTTAACCTCTTGGCGGAGGCGTAGTTCGCTTCGCTGCCCGGGCTTGGTTTTTTCTGTTCGCATGGTGAGGGAGACAATCCGGCTTTCGCCAGGTTTTAGTGGGATGCCTATCATTCTGGCTTCAGTCTTGCCCGTGACCTCAAGGCCGGGGACTTTTTGACCGGGAACGTCCGTGATTTTGAGATTCTCAAGTTTTATGGTTCCTCGTTTCACAGAATTAGATAGGTCCTCGGGCAGGGTGAGAATGACAGAACCCCACGGATTACCGACCCATTCGACCACCAGATCGACCGAGTCGGACTGGCGTGTGTTGTTCTTCAAGGTAAAGTCGAATGTGCCGTGGCCTGTACCGTGGTCCTCAATGATAGTAATGTTCTTTTGCCCGATGTTGTTATCATAGGGCGCTACATAGGTGACTCCCGGTGGTCCCCCAGTCATTGGATCGTCGGGGGAGTCAGCCACGGCTATCAGGCAAAAGTGATGCCCTAGGCCGATGACTGGGTCGACGTACCATTCCCATGTATGAGTGTCGGTAGCTCCGGGACCCAGCGCGGCGAAGAGATAGTCGGCTGTAGGTACTGAGATTTGATGGAAGTCGCCACCAGGCCATGATGTAGCCGTAGAAGTATCACCCCAGTAGACCTTCAGCGAACCGTTGGCAATTGGCGTGGTGCCGCGGTTATGAACTGCCACATGTACCAGATTGACCATTCCGCTGACTACATCATGATGGTCGGTGTCGGCGGGGTTCTGTGTAACCCAGATATCGGTGGAGTTGTAGTCGTAGGAGTTATGGCCCACGTCGGCGGGGCCGTCAGACACAAAAAGGTCACCACCTCCGATCACTCTATAGCAGTAATTATAGACATTGTTGATGTTCAATCCGGTGTGAGCCATTTGCGGCGTGTTGTAGCCATCGATACGTGTTATGTCATTGTCCCAGGCGTACTGCCAGCCCTCACCAAAGGATATCTCACCATCAGAATTGCTGTCGGCCAAAGCGGTGCTGAAAGCTTCCACATAGCCCCAGATGGTTTCGCTGCCCGAGTCTCCCGGATTTGGGTCACCAGCCGAATCGACATCACCGTACGAACTGGTATCGGTGGAGGCAGAAGTGAAGATGCAACGATTGGTTTCACCGTCACCCGTTAGGTCGTCCTCAGCAGCGACGTAGCTGCCATCGGCATATTTCCCAATAAGGCTGCCGCTGTCGCAAGCCTCGATGACTATGGTTAGCTCGTCGCAGGTGATGCCATCCAGCCAGTTGTCCAAATCAGCGGCCGAAATGTACCCTCCGTCGGGGCTAGTAGGCACGCAGCTCAGGATATCGACACCACCATGTGAACTGTAAAAGAATAGGACCTTGTCCGTCTCATCGGCGGAAGCTGCCACCTGATTGATAGCCCATTGTACGTTGGCAATGCTTGTAGGCTGGTCGACGCCGGTGTGCGTTGTATGCGGACTTACAAAGAAGATATGGTCAGCAAGAAGACCGAGGCCGGTTAGGACACTGTATATACCTTCGGTATCCTCATCGAAGGTGTCGGGAAGGTCATTGTAGCCACAGACAATCACGGCCCAAGCGTCGCACGGGTCGTGCGATTTGATTTGGCGACTTAGCCCCCCGAGGAGCTCCTCTAGTTTTTGACTTTTAGAACTAAGTGAAGGTGCTTTATCGAAAATAATCGTCTTAGGGTCGTTACGTTCATCGACATTATCGAATACTGCTTTTCCATCAATTTGTGGCCACCATTCAGCTTGAATAACTTGTAGCTCACCTGTCTTAGCGTCGAGGACAGCAATCTGCACGGGATGAGCAAAGTGTGCACCTGGTTGCTCATCAATGAAAAACAACCAACACGAATTTTCACATACCAACACAGACGGTTTTTGACCCTCCGGCACAAATGCCGGCTGGACACGCGTGTCCTTTGGCAGAAGCTCTTCATATTGATTAACGCGCAATCCCTTGCTTTGGTCAGCTTGCTCCCAGATCTTGTCGACCACAGTAGAGATAACCTTTGTGGCCGCATCTTCTTTGCTAATCTGCTGGCCAGCCTCCCGCGGTTGGCACCCCGCGAAAGCGGTAAACGACATAGTGATTAGTGTGGTGAACAAAATGAGACATACCAACCTGCGTGAAATTTGTCTTACACTTGTCATAGTTTCCTCCTCTTTTTTTAGTTTTGTCTGACGATTTACAGCTATGTGCGGATGCAAAGTCGTTGTACATCATCAAGGATATGCCGATGCTGCATTATTTTTTCTTCGCTGTTCTGTTCTATGAAAGTCAAGGCGGACATCATCGCATCAAGTGCCTACTCATTATATCGACAAATCAACTAAAAACGCCTAAAGAAAGTCTAAAGATTTAGGGAAAAATCTAAAGATTTCCTAAAGATTTCGGGGAATAACGATTAAGGGATATCTTTTTAGATATCCCTGGCTTTACTAACTGTCAGGTTCTTGCCGTCAATATTTCCTGTGGCCACTGTATGGGAGTTAGTAGTTTATTTTATTGGCTTGTCAGCGCAGTAAAATAACGGCTAAAGTGATTAGCGCAATCTTGAGCCTTTTCTCTTTGTCGTTCATCTCTGACCATGGTTTCTGTCTCCCGCAGAAACCAAGACCGATAGCTAAACCAACGGCTATGCCTGTGGCAAAACCGGCTGCCCGACCGCTCATTGTAGTACCTCCTTTATGGCGCCGGCTGGCATTCAAGTTATAGGCTGACGATGTCGCTACTCAGCATGGACTGTATGGATTTCATCATGTTGGTCGGTTTGCCGACTGCCAGCTTATCTGCCAGCTCAAAGTGTTCCAGGCAGGTGGCACAGGACAGAAGCTCCACGCCCTGTTCTTCCAGCAGTTTCAAACGGTTCAAAACTGGAGAACCTTCACACGCAAGGCGCACTCCGGCATTCCAGAATATCAGACTGCTCGGCTTATCTTCGCTTTCACCGAGCAATCTAAAAAAATTAGACATGAGCATGGAGCCCAGTTGCTTGTCTCCTCTCCCAAGTCCTTCCGATTGGATAAGAAATACCTTATGTGTCACATCTAACCTCCATATTTATATTATTTTTATTGTAGCGTGTTATTTTCAGAGCAAAACCCCTTCGCCACAAGGGCGGCACTGAGAGTGCCAACCACTTGTGGCACCGATGGGGCGGCCGGTAAC
>JAFNGF010000408.1 GCA_017885385.1 Planctomycetota bacterium | reverse complement strand
GCCGCACCGACTCCCACCGACAGCAATGGATTCACCTTCGGCAGAGTTGTCTTAAAGCTGTTAGCAGCAATAAAGGACGAAAAGCAGGCGGGTGGGAACGCAGCAAGCGCAAGGAGCAGCCCCATCGTCTTGCCAGCCCCTTCGGATCCCATCACGCTGCCCATGAAGCCCGCATCTGCAGTATTGAGGGCATATTTGCCGAGAATCCCAAAGGCACCGGCGGCAACAAGAATAGATGCTCCTCCGGCAACGACCGTAGCCAGCGCAATGCCGACAAGGCCGCCCATCTGAACGTCTTTCTCATCCTTGCTGTTCATGCCAAAATCGACACCTGCAGCCCCTGCGGTGGCGAAGAATCCCACAATATATGTTATGCACAGAGCTATCACGCCAAAAACGCTAAGGGTGCTCACTTCCCCGGCAGCCGTCCCCGCCGCAACGAGTTTCTGTGGGTCAAAGTCTCCAATACCACCAAGGGTTTTGCCCACCATGATGACCAGAATGACCAGGGGAATCAGGGGCAGAAATGTAGCGACCTTCGCAACGTATTGAATGCCCTTAAGCCCGACAAATGCTGCGAGAGCCACCCAGAGAACTGCAACAATCTTTTGCGCTGCAGGGCTGCCCCCAAACAGGGGCGCAAGGGCCAGTGACGCGAAGTACGCATTGACACCCAGCCAGCCGAACTGCAAAATTCCCATGACGAAACCCGGCATGAGGAAGCCCCCTTGCGTGCCATACGTCGAACTTCCAACAACATAAAGCGGCAGTCCCGTTTTCATCCCTAAAAGGCCTGGAACCAAATAGAAGAGGAAGTGACAAAGCAGGGCGGCAAGAATCAGCCCAAAGAAGGCAACCGCCAGGCCGTGGGACAGCACTCCACCGGCCACTTTAGTCCCGCCACTTGCCATCTGGCTCCAAAACACAAACCACAGAAAGATGCCGGCGTACGTCGGGGCCGTGTTCTTGTACCACGGCGCTCTATTGGCGGGCGAATTCGGCTTAGCCATACTAAGGTAACTTGGTAGCACTCCATTACTCATGGTCTTTTCTCCTTATCAAGACATTGCCATATATTGTCTCCCGGTCCCTCGCCGGGTATCCACGAATATCATATTTCAGCATCTATTCGCCGGATGTCAACGGTGAATCCGGCCAAATACTCTGCCGCCGAACCTGAAGCTATTCCGCCTGTGGGACTTCAATTCTTTTGCCGTTCTTCATCGCGGACTCGTGGGCACAGACGCCGGCCATTGTCCAGTTTGCAGCAGTCCTCGCATCAACGGCAGATTCTCGCTCTTCGATGATCGCACGGATAAACTCATGAGCCAAATGCGGATGAGAGCCGCCGTGCCCTGAACCTTGAATAAAAGAGGTATGCTCGTGCTCTTCATCATAGACGCCGTGTCCGGTGAAGGGAGCTATTTCTTTTGGCAGCAGGCGTCCGTAATCGGGGACCTCTACCCTCTTGGCGTCTTCATAGCCGGAATAGATGACCGGCCCTTCGCCGGCAACCTGCTCCCATTCAAAAGAAAGCTCCGTGCCGTACACATCAAAGCTTTCTCTATACTGGCGAATAGTGTTAAAAAGGGATCTCGTAACCTCGCAGGCGAGGTCTGAATCGCGCAGTTTCATAATCGCCGTTTCAATCGCAAAAGGCGAATTGTAATGCTTGATATAATCTTCCTGAATTCTGCCTGAGCCGTGGCAGACAACAGACTCGACTCGTTTTTTGGCAAGGCAAAGCAAAGGACTTACAGCGTGTGTGGCGTAGTGCATGGGCGGAAAACCGTACCAGTAGTTGGGCCAGCCGGGCAGCCCCATATTCTGCTGATGCGAACCCCTTAAGAATTGAATCTTGCCGAGCCTGCCTGAATCCACAAGCTCTTTGGCGTAGAGGAGCTCTCGCGTGTAAACCGCCGTCTCCATCATCATATAAACCTTGCCGGCTTTTTTCCTGGCTTTGGCGATTTCAAGGCAGTCCTCTTTAGTTGTGGCCATAGGAACGGTGCAGGCGGTATGTTTGCCCGCGTTCAGGGAGGCGAGCGCCATCCACGCATGGTCGACTATGGGGCTGACGACGTGAATGGCGTCCAATTCATCGATGTCCAATAGGTCCTCGAATCTGGTAAAACGCCTTTGGATTCCGAACTGGTCGCCAATCTGGTCCAGATGTTCCTTGCTTCTCTGGCAAATGGCGTAACATTCAGCGTTGGGGTGTCGTTGATAGATGGGAATAAACTCCGCTCCGAAGCCGAGCCCCACCACCGCCACCTTCACTTTTTCTGCCGGCATTTTCCCGCCCTTTCACAATCCGTATGATAAGCCATTTTTCCAAAAGTGCAAGGGTTCCCGCAGGGCGGTTCCAAAATGGTCCACGCCACTTGGCCGGTCTAAGGACTCATCACATGGTGGTACCACTCTGTGGGTCCGCTTTTTGGCCTTTAGACTTCGTCTGGGCCAGCACCTTCTTGTAGTATTCCAGCACGTGATCGTGTATCATCTCTTCGCGAGACATCTTTCCATGCCACCACACTAGCGTTCCGGGAAAGCGGGAGGGGTTAAAGTGAACATTATAGAAGTGCCAGATGAACAACGACAGCGCCGCCAATATGGCCTCATCGGCGTGCACTTCCGCACCCAGCGCGTAGGTAAACCACGGAACGTACTTAGCCGCGACCTCGGGAAACCACAGCACCAGCCCTGTGCCGATCATAATCACACAACCCCAGTACACAGCCCAATAGTCAAACTTCTCATAGTAGGTGTACCGTCCGAAACTGGGTCGATACTTTAGCAAGCCGAGAAAATACAGCGAGTTGATAGTCACGTCCCTGACGTCCTTCTGGCGGGGCAGTAACTCGATGAATTCACGACGGCCTTCCTTTGTGAAGACAGTATAGAACAGATGGTAGATGGAAACCAGTATGAGGACAGCCGCTCCAGCGCGGTGAATATACCGCATGGTCTCGATGCTGCCGAAGGTATTTACTACGGCCTGGCTCCAGCTATACTCGGGTCTTCCCATGCACCACAACGGTACACCCGTGACGATTAGGGTGATTGTGCTCAAGAATAGAAGTGTATGCTGAACGCGGAACTGCAAACCGAACCGCTGAAAGAATTCGCGTTCTTCCGCTTTTATGCCGCTCGTTTGTCTCATCGTTTTTGCTCACTCCATGGATCGCGGATTGAGGACTACTTGGCCCTCTTAGCCAGCAACAACATGACACGGCGATACAGGTCACCCAGGATGTGCAAGATCAAAAGAGTCATCACCCCGATGATCAGCAGCTTGAAAAACCAGTTGACTCGCACATATACAGGGCCATCAACTTCGTACATATCCATCATCTCTCTGAAGACGCCGTCTTTGGTTTGGACCGGCGAGTCAACGCACACTTTGCCGAAGAAGAAAGACGCCTCGGGAGAGTGACAATCCTCACACCGCCGAGCGCCAAGCGATTGAGCGGCCGGCCGAACATTATGAGCAATCGGCCACATATAAGGCGCCGCCGCGGGATGATCGAGTTCTTCGGCAAGCTCACCCGAACCATCAAGTCGATATAACTTCCCGCCCGCTACATACACCGCCTCCCCGGCAGCCGCAGGACTAAGCGCTTTTAATGCCTCTATGATCTTTTCCTTAGTTATCTTAGGCCAATCGCCCGTAGCAGGAAGCTCAAGGTCGGCAAAAACTTTGCCGACTACCTTTTCGACAACACCGAGCGCTATCGGCTTAACCTGGTCATCCTCCAGAATTCCCCAGTAGGCCGGCCAAATCACCTTATGCGGACCTATTTTGCCGGCCAAGCTATCACCAAGCTGCGCTTGAGGCTGCCCCCCCTGCCTGGCAAAAACAGGCGAGACAATATGAGGCAGCACCTCTTGGGCCTTGTTCACATTCGGCGTGCCCAGCCGATGAGCACGTGACGTCTTGGTAAGGATAGTTTTTTTGCCGGGCCACGGTCCTGAATGACACGCTGTGCAGGTAAGTTTTTTAAGGTGACTCGGCGGTAAGCCCGTGTGCTTTGGCACCGGTGCCCCGAGCCGACCGGCCTGCGGCTGATCTTCACCCTCCGACAGGTGACAACCTTCGCACGAGCTGGTGGCAGCTAACGGATTGGAGGAATTGGCGCTTTCTTCAGCATACCCCCTCACTATGTTGTGCTCGACACCATTGCGGTGACAATCAACGCATTTCAGACCTGCCGTAAGATGTATGTCCTCATCCGACGCCCACTTCTCCGCCTTTTCAGGCTGACTATAGCATAAGTCGGAGTGACAGTAATAACAGCGTTGGTTGGGCACTTCTCTAACAATCTGAAGAAGCACCTCCTTATTCTCGTTGAACGCTTCTTTCTGATAGGTCACACGCGGCGCGTTCTTCTCATCAGGGTCAGGCAAAAATGGATCATAAGTTTCGGGCACCGCGGCAGCCGACCCTTTCACCGAGGCGAATTCACATGATGCAGCCGCCGCCCAGCGGAAATTCTGTCGCGACACCTGGACTGCATAGCCGCCGGGCCCGCCCATATCCTGGCCGTGATGGGCATTGTGACATGCAAGGCAGTTTATCTCAAGCGTACCGGAGACAAATTGCCGGCCAATCTCATCAGCTTCCGTTGCCTGGACCTCGCCGGGGCCGCCGCCCGGCGTATGTCTGCCAAATATCCTGGTAAACTGAAACTCTGTCAGCCCAACCTGCGCTGGGCGAAATGTCCCCGGCCACTGGCGATACGAAAGCGGAATCTGGATACATAGCTTGGGAGCAAAATATAGCCAGGGCTCACCGGGCCTGCCGGGAGGAACATTGCTGTCAACAGAATTGAAGTGCCACCCCTTTTTCACCAATCCGTAACTGTGGCACTCGGCGCACGTCCAGCGCGTCGAAAAGGGCGTCACAAATTCCCCATCAGGCTCGATCTGCTCGCCTTTTTCTGCGTCCTTACTCTCAGCATATAGTGGTATAAGATGGAGTGGTGTTGCTCTGCTGCCGTCACTCCTGTCACCAAGCAGCTCCTGTCCTTCCTGGGCGTAAATTGAAGTGAAAAACGCCAGTATCCAGCCAACTGTAGCTACAGTTTCTTTTTTCAATGTACTGCCAATCCTTTGCTCGGACCACAATATGCGGTCCGGATTAGCCCCCGCACCCGTGGCGGGGGGTGGCTCGGCCACAAGTGCCGAGCCTAAGCCTTGAATTCATCGGGCTTGAACTCAAGTTTGCGCGCAGCTTCAACCGCGTCGTTGACCTTCAGCACGGTAACGGCGGTTTCGTATGCGGCCTCGGCGGGACAGTTGAGCTTTGCCTTGCCGCGAATCGCATCGAAGAAGTTCTCCAGGTGCGGCTGATGGTAGAGCTTCTCCATCGTCACCGGCAGCTTATAGGCGGGCGGTGCAACCGTCTCGCGCAAATCTATCACCGCCGCTCCCTCTTCGGGCTTTTCCTTCTTTTCTTCCTGCTTTGGCGGTTCGCCCAAGTATCCCAGCTTTACCCACCTGTCCCAGTCGGGCGCTGTCGGCTCGCGGTAAACCTCGCCCTTTCCACCGGATTCGGAAATCTCCAGCGTCCCCTGGTCGCCCATAAAGCGTTCAAAATATCCCCAGGCACTGTTGGTGGTTATCGTCTGATAATAGGCTCGGACGGTCCCTTCTTTGGTCTGGTATTCGTAGATAGCCATCACGGTGTCGTACCACTCGTGACTTTTCTTATCGTAGTAGTCGGTGCCTCCCGATGCCATGACGGATATTGGATTTGCCCCAAGGAACCAGCTATAGATATCGATCTGATGTGAGCCGAGGTCGACTATCGGACCGCCGCCCAGTTTTTTATACCACCGCCAGTTGCGGAACTGCTCCATCGACTCGAAGCCGAACTTTTCGAGCATTTTCTGGTCGATACCAGCCTTTGTAGGCCAGCCCAGATCCTCGCGGGCGGCTCGATTCCACTGGCCGTTGATCGTGGTAATGCGGCCAAGAATCTTGGCGTCTTTGAGCAGTTTCTCGTAACAGTGAATGTAGCGGGGATTGCTGCGACGTTGATGGCCAATCTGCAGCAATTTGCCGGCCTCTCTGGCAGCCTGCACCATCTTTTTGGCGTCTTCCAGCTTATTGGACATCTCCTTTTCACAATACACGTGCAGGCCGGCTTTCAGACATGCGAGTGTGTGCTCGGCGTGCCAGAAATCGGGCGTAGCAACTATAACCGCGTCAAGGTCCTTTTCGTTGGCCAGCATTTCCTTATAATCTATGTAGCTATTATTTTTGTGGCCAAACCTATCCAGCAGGCGCGAGGTTCGTTTCTGGTTATATTCTTCCCAGATATCGCAGACCGCCTTGAAGCGCACGCCCGGTATCTTCAGGCAGGCATTTATCAAAACCTGTCCCTGAGCGCCCGCGCCGAGCAGGGCGACGTT
>JAFNGF010000407.1 GCA_017885385.1 Planctomycetota bacterium | reverse complement strand
AGCAGCGACCCCAGACCAGCGTCACGCGAGTGCTGAGTATCCCGGCAGAGCAGGAAACTGCGGTGCGAGCAGCGTTTGACAGAATCGACCATAAAGTGATCGCGGATGCTGATTTCAGCACGAGCAAGGTGAATGGCGCAAACGACGAGACCAATCAGCTTAGCCCGGGCAGTGTCTTTCTGTGCAAGACGAGCGAGGGGCGTCTGTGCAAATTCCTTGTGGAGGAGTACGGGTACAATCTCGTCCTTTCGTGGACCACCTACGAGCGCAACGGCGATATCCACTCGAAAGGAAGCGGCTTGAGAGTCCGCGGCACATGGGAATGTGATCTCGATCGGGGCAAAGAAAGTAGCGATGGTGCGGATTTCTGGTGGGAGCAGGTCACTGAAAGTGAACGATTTCTTGTTCCCGAGAACGGGGCTGTGTTCGCCAAAGTGCCTCTGACGGCAGCCGAGAGTAAGTAGTGAGCCAGTGATCTATTCCACCGAGGCGGCCGCCTGGCAGCGCGGACGTACCAAACTGGCGGACGATCAGTGATTTCCGCAAGCTGCACTTAAAAGAACTGGAGCAGTTATTCGTTCAGGTATTACAACTGTGCCAGAAGGCTGGTCTGGTCAAACTGGGCCATATTGCGTTGGACGGCACGAAGGTCAAGGCCAATGCCTCCCGTCATAAAGCGATGAGTTATGGGCGAATGAAGCAAGAGGAGGAACGTCTTAAAGAAGAGATTCATCAATTGCTGAGCAAAGCTGAAGCTGTCGATGAACAAGAGGACAAAGAGTATGGTGCAACGAGGGACTTATTTCGACTCTGCCTGGCATTTGCACCGCACTTTTGGGAGTGCTGGCGGGGCATTGGCTTGGCTCGAATCGCTCCGGCGCTCGTAAGGCAGCAGGGCTAACAATTGCTGGGCTGGTGTGTTTGATCACAGGATATGTTTGGGGATTGTTCTTCCCAATCATCAAGATAATCTGGACGAGTTCTTATGTGTTGTATGCGGGCGGATGGAGCCTGTTACTGCTGGCCCTATTCTATTGGCTGATTGATGTTAAAGGATACAAAAAGTGGGCAATTTTCTTTGTCGTAATAGGGATGAATCCAATTACGATATATTTCCTGCAGAGTTTTGTCAGCTTCGATGGAATTGCGGAATTCTTCCTTGTTGGCATTTCTGAACGCGCGGGGTTGTTTAAGCCGTTGGTCTTGCTGTTTGGCGTTTTGATGGTCAAGTGGTTGTTTCTGTGGTTTCTGTATCGCCGCAGGATATTCTTTAGGATTTAAGGTAGCCGCCTCGCGGTTATTTTTCGCAGACCGAGGACGATAGTAAAATTCTTTTTTAGCTATTATGTAAGCGGTCAGTTACAGGTGGGTAGATGAGGGCGAAAAATAGACGTTCTTATGCGAGGCTTGGGCGCCATACACCCAAGCAATTGCCGAGGAGATAGGTATAGGATGCGTGGTAGGGGTAGCATTCATATCGGAAAAGAAACTACCGCTGCAGAGGTTGGCCGGAAAATCTTTGAGGTCCGAGATGCCTGTCTGACTTAACGTTAGCGCGATTGAAGAAGACCAGTACAGAAATGGTCGAGTTTGTTCGTGATGGGTCTGTGAGTGATGGACTTGGGCGCATACTCGCTCACCTTTGCTGTAGGCGGGGTTGCTTACACCAATTGCGCCACGAATAGATCACAGGCGGCATGTGTCAATAACACTTGCCATGAGGCGTTGCTAAGTGGATGGGCGCAGGCTGACCATGTCCTGGGCATGATGGGTGAGAGTATAGGTATGGTGTCCCCAGATTTCCGACTGTTATCTTATAGTTTTGTCAAAATAGGTATGGTGTCCCCAGATTTCAGATTTCCCACAGATTTCCCAGATTTAGGCCAGATTTAGGTGTCACGTTTGCTATCGAAACTCGCCTAC
Source organism: Planctomycetota bacterium (assembly GCA_017885385.1). Lineage (GTDB taxonomy): Bacteria > Planctomycetota > Phycisphaerae > Sedimentisphaerales > Anaerobacaceae > JAFNGF01. The sequence continues at coordinate 6,539 of JAFNGF010000407.1, read as the reverse complement.
TACAGTCGTGCACCTGCAACCACTCTCAGACGTGCACTTGGCGTACGGAAGCTCCGGCACGTTTTCTATATGATACTTCTTGCCACTGATTTTTCTACACTCCGAACAAGCGAGTCAAAAAGACAGGAATGACTCTGGCTGGCGACATGAGCACTTCCTACAATCTGGCCGTGGTCGTTGATGGAATTGGCATAACTAGCCCAGCAACGGTCGTGCCATGTCGGGGTGATGGTAGCGAACGCCGAAACAAGCCAAGTCTTCACCTATAGTTGCGCGCCGCATTTCTATCCCGAGCGATGAGATGGTGAAATCCGTGCATGAAAAGGAGCAAAACAGTAGAAGTTTCGGTATGAATTTGGCAATATAGTGTATCGGAAGGTTTTGGAATGTTACTAAGCCACCTACATGAGAAATCTCATTTCACAGACCTAAAGGTACTAATCTGCTCTCTCTGGGCGGGAGTCGCGTTGTATGCGATTTCTTGCGTGCGCACGGACGCGATGTCTCCATCAGGAACGACTCCCGTGCTGCGCATCCACCCGCAATATTCACACTATTTCCAGACCCCAGATGGCAAGCCCCTCCTGCTCGTTGGTGACTACACCTGGGGCACGTTTTCCGACGTGGACTTCGACTACAAAACGCAGTTCGCGGCGCTTCAGGCTAACGGCCTGAACTTCGCGCGTGTCTGGCTCTGGTGGGGTGCAGAGCAATTTCCGCCGCCAGACGATAAGTTGCACATCGAGCCGTTTCTACGGCCCGGACCGGGCAAGGCCAACGACGGCCGGCCCGAATACGACTTGAGCCAGTTCAATCCAGCGTTCTTCGAGCGACTGCGTCACCTGTGCTTGGCAGCACGTCAGCGCGGCCTGTTTCTCCATCTGATTACGATGGACGCCTGGATGCTTAAACATCCTCACCTGTGGAAGCTCCACGCCTTCCACCGCGACAACAACGTCAATGGCGTGGACGGCGACCCACAGAACGCGGGCAAAGGTACCGATGGCCAGCAAGGATTCTGCTCACTGGGTAACCCCAAGGCGCTGGACTTCCAGAAGGCTTACCTCCGCAAGCTCGTGGACACCGTCAACGAGTTTGACAATATCCTCATCGAGATTGCCAACGAGAACTATTATAGTGCCGAGTGGGAGCGGCGCCTGTGCGAGTTCATCCGCGAGTATGAACTCTCCAAGCCGTGTCAGCACATGCTCATGCCACTGGAGCTGCTCAACCACAGCAGCGTAGTGCAGAAGTGGGACCCCAAGATCGTCCACGCTGCTCTGCTGGAAAAACGCTGCTTCCGCCAGCCACTTATCTTCGACACCGATTGGATCATCAATGACAACGACGACGAGGTGCGCAAGGCGATGTGGACGGCGGTCCTGAGCGGCGGACATCTCAATTACATGGACGACAGCCTGGAGTTCCGGGCCAAGCCTGTGTCCGACAAGCGTGTGGTGCTGCACCGGCAGATCAGCCATTTGGCTGCGTTTGTGAACGAGCTGAGACTATGGGAAACGCAGCCCGACAATGCACTGGTTAAAGCTGGCTACGCCTTCACTATGGCTTCAGCCAACGAACTTGTGGCCTACCTGCCGGAAGGCGGCGATGTGACACTGGATTTGACTTCGTTCAAAGGACAACTCACCACTCGCTGGTTTAACCCTCACGAGGGTATATTTGCGGAACCATTAAGTATCAATGGCAGCCAGTCAGGCACGTTTAACGCACCCGGCGCCGAAGACTGGGCCCTGCATTTGAAACGGCAATGAAGCGAAACGATTGCTCGCATTCAAACCAAACCCTCGAAGCTCGGTGCTGCGCCCTAACCTGGGTCCTTGGCAAACGCTCTTGCCTTTTGATGGAATCACAACCCCGCCTCCGCCCTTGCTATGCCTATTCCTGCTCTTTCTGCTCTCACAGAGTATCCAGATAAACGAGCTAAAGAAAGAGAAAACCAGATAGTCTGCAATCTTGCTGCTCCGCTTGGGTACGTCAAGAGGAAATGCTGGGTGTCGGCTGGCTGAGAAGACGATTTTCCTATCACTCTAACACGGCACGACCCTGGGCAATCGTTGGGAAAAAAGCCTTTTGTTTGCGGCAAGTGTAACAGAAAAGCAGACTATTTCAGCTCGACGGACCAATAGGCGTGGCCAGATGAGAAGCCCAAGGAAGAAACTACGTTCGCGCAGAAAAAAGGACCTGGGTTTATCTCCAGGTCCCGAAATGATCGGAATCGGCGATAAACGGCAAGGCTATGCCAATGGCAACACGGTTGCTATTTGAAACACGTCTGTTCCTATGTTCTTTTTTTCTTACGCAATGTCTAAGCGTTGTTGGGAGCAATTAGGGTCGAGGCCCAAAGCATGGAAGGCAAAATACCCCTGCGCCAAGACTGCGGGCTTCGACGCATGGTTCAACCATGGTGAACACTTTGTCTGCTATGCCGAGTGCCGCAGCCTTACGGGATGACAATGTTCGTGTCAAGGAGTATTCTCACCGGCCTATCTGCCTCCAAACAACCAACCGGTTGGCGTTGGGCGCGGCTTGTACTGCGGCAGTTGTCGCCGCGAGCCGAACAAAGCATGGCAAACAAAAAAGGACCTGGGTTCATCTCCAGGTCCCAATAGCGGGGGATGGTTTCATTGTTCCTTGGTCCAGGCTTCATAATCGCGTATAAAAGCGTCCAGCAACCTCACAACGAAGGCCTTGTCTTGGTTCACCAGATACCGGCGGAAAAGTGCCCATGTCCCCCAGTTGCTGTACTTATGAAAATGCGGCTGCAGGCTGCCTGCATGACCCACGTACCAAAACCTGGCATAGCGATATACTGCTTGTCACGCAGCCAGGCACCTTCATAAATATGATGCCCCAGCGCGCAGCTTGTCGTATTGTATTTGCCGCTGTGACCGACCTTGTCCAGAAACTCCGTGAAAACAAAACCGTCCGGCGTCTTCTTGATATGTTTGCGAAACGTCCACCATCGAAAATAGTAAATCTGCTCGAAGCTCTTGTCGGGACATTCAAAGAACGGAATATTATCTTTCATCCACGCCCACGACTGGCGATCCGCAGCCTCGGTAAAACAAGCTTACGGGAAATAAAAAGAAAGCCTTGGTGATATAGGCAGGCTCAATCCATATCTTGCCTCCGTGCAGTTCAATCAACTTTCTGGCTACGAGCAAGCTCATATCCACACCGTCTTCCTGCTCCGGATGAACCNNNGGTCAAGGCATGCGCAGATGTCTGAACTGAGCTGCCGGGCGTTGTCGATAGATTCGCCGGCCAGCAGTTTCTTTAACGCAGCCGCAACCATAATAGCCAATCTGCTTTGCAGTTGGTTCTGCTGCTGGAGTTCTCGATTTGCCCGTCTGAGCTCATCCTCCACAAGGATGTGTTCGGTGATATCTCGAGCCGTTGAGACCACTGCGATCTTGTTTCCGTCGGCGTCTTTGATAATTGATCTGGAAAGAGAAACTGGAAATATGCTGCCGTCTTTTCGCCTGTGATAGAACCCAACCGTCCAGGTGCCTGGCATAATTTGAGTTTGGAAGACACTTCGTGTATTGATGTTCTGATGACTTCCTATCCAGAGCAGGCTACCATCTTTTCCGAGAATCTCTTCTTTCTTATATCCGTAAGTTTCGCAGAACGCCCTATTGACGAAGATGATCTTACCTTGTAGGTCGGTGATATGGACGCTGTCATCTGTGCTCATGATGGCGCCAGACAGCAAGCGCAGCTTCTGGTCCGTATCCTTCTGCCGGAGGGCATTTTCAACCGTTATAGGCAGGACCTTGAGATACCTTCGTTCGATGTCCTTGATCAGGTAGTCATAAGCGCCAGCCCGCCAGGCTTTGACAGCAATTTCCTCACTGCCGGTTCCCGTGATCACGATAAAAGGGACATTCTTGATCATCCCCAGGACATCGAATGCCGTGCCATCCCCAAGCATGTAGTCGCAAATTACAGCATCAAACTGCTCGGAGCCCAAAATGCTGCGGGCCTGCGCGAGAGAGCCGGCTATCACGTAATCATACTGCAGCTCTTCAGCCTGCACTAACCGCTCAAAGGCAGTCTGGTCGACTTTATCGTCCTCAACGAGCAGGATTCGGTGTCTTGCCTTTTCCATACTTTTACCACCTCCCATTTGGCAATTCACTCAGCGTCCAGTAGAGGTCAATTGTTTTCAGTGCCTGCACAAACCTTTCGTAATCCACAGGTTTCACTATGTAGCCGGCAACGCAGAGATCAAAACTGCTAACTATGTCGCATTGTTCTTTAGAGGCAGTCAGCACAATGATAGGGACCCTCTTCAATGTATCGTCCGCTTTCACGACTTTGAGAAACTCGGCGCCGTTCATCCGGGGCATGTTCAAATCCAGAAAGATAATGCACGGCTTTTCATTGCCTTCGCTTCTCAAGTACGCCAGCGCCTCCTCGCCGTTGGTCACACGGGTCAATGGCCCTGCGATTTCCAGCTCGTCAACTGCCTTTCTAACCATCATGGCATCCACATCATCATCTTCAACCAACAACACTGGCTTTGAAGTTCGCATCTTTAACCCCCACTTCTTGCTCTGGCAATTCGCTCAGCATCCAGTATAAGTCGACAGTCCTGACTGCCTCCACGAAGTTTTTGTAGTCGACCGGCTTGACAATATAGCCGGCAACGCTGAGTTCAAAGCTCCGCACTATATCGTATTCTTCCTTAGAGGTGGTTAGAACCACGACAGGAGTCTGCCTCAGCTCATCATCGGCTTTTACGACTTTTAGAAATTCGATGCCGTTCATCTTCGGCATATTCAGATCCAGAAGGATCACGCATGGCCTTTCATTACTCTCGTTTCGTAGATACTCCAATGCTTCTTCACCGTTGATTGCATGAGCTAACGGATTGGTAACTTTCAGATCTTTAAAAGCCCGCTTGACGGTCATTGCATCTACAGAGTCGTCTTCAACTAATAATACTGGCTTGGAGCTGCGCATCTTTAACCTCCGTTTCCTGCTTTGGTAATGTAAAGAGGAATGTGCTTCCTTCGCCCACTTTTGATTGCACCCAAATCTTACCGCCATATAGTTCCACAATTTTTTTTGCCACCGTAAGGCCAACGCCCGTACTCTCAACTTCATCTCGCGGCGCTAATGTTTGGAACATCTCGAAGATCTTTTCGAAGTATTTCTCTTCGATGCCGGGGCCGTTGTCGGCAACAGTAAACTTCCAGAAGCCGTCCTCTTCAGCGCAGCCGATTCTTACTTGACCTTCCGGCTTATCCATATACTTCACGGCGTTGCTCAGCAGGTTCTGGAAAACCTGAGTAATTCTCGTTCTTTCAAATTCAATCACCGGCAGATCATTTTCGACCGTAATCGAGATGTTCTCGGGCGGAGCAACCATGTCAATGACTTCTGCGACAAGTTCATTCAGATTAACTACAACTTTTTTCTCTTGTACACGCCCAACTCTGGAGTACTGGAGGATTCCATCAATCAAGTTGTGCATTCGGTCGGCCCGGCTCAAGAGCAGATTTAGCTGGCCCCTGCCGTTCTCATCGATCTTGTCGGCGTAATCAGTTGATATCCATTGGGCCAGCGTCTTTATGCCGCGCAGAGGGGCCTTCAAATCGTGTGATACTACATAAGCGAAATCCGTTAACTCCTTGTTAGCACTCTCAAGCTGATCGAGAAGTTCAGCTTGTCTTTCCTCTGCCTTTTTGCGTTCAACAACCTCTCCGGTTAGTTGCTCGTTGGCAGTAGTTAGCTCGGCGGTACGCTGCTCGACTCTCACTTCCAGTTGCTCCTTTGCATCCACTAACTCCAAATCGCGATGCTGGATTTGCTCCAACANNGCTCGAGTAGAATAGTCCTTCTTTTCTGAAACGACTTTCGCGACCTCAGCTAAGCTTAGGATTGGTCCGGAAATGACCTTCTGTAGTCGTGCCGACACCAGAAGGGCGGCCAAAGAAGAAAGGAAAAGAACAACAAAGATTATACTTATATTACGCTTGAGCATTGCGTACATAGGACTCATATCCGAACGCAGACAAACTGTCCCGACTATTTCTCCATCGAGAACAATAGGCTTGTATACAGTTAGGAAGCCTTCAGCAAACCTGAAGCCGCTTTCCTGAAACTCAGAGGGATGTACCTTAATCTCTGCGTAATCACGATAATAAGTTGCAAAGAGCTTGTTATCTTTGTTGTAAACACAGCCAAAGACAATAGAAGGCTTCACATGAAGGGCTTGGAGTGTTTGCTTTGCGTCCTCGGCATCTTGGAAGGCCAGAGCCGCTTTAGAGTTTTCCGCTATCATCTCTGCCTGCGTTGACAAACTATAAATCAAATCTTTGCGAAATGTGTTTATCTCCCAGACAATAAGGATAACACCAGTTAATACCAAGCCGGTGATGCACGCCAGCATGATAATTGACATCAGCTTGTGCTTTATTGTCACATTTTGCAAAATAGACATAATTAGCTTTTTGCCTCGTCCGAAGGTCTTTCTTCGACTATCCTTTTTGCCAGCCGTAGAAGCTGAG
>JAFNGF010000406.1:1242-15317 GCA_017885385.1 Planctomycetota bacterium | reverse complement strand
CGGGCTGGAAGCCCGTGCCACGGTCTCTGTGGCTTTTTTGGACCTAGCGTCACGGTGTTATTGGCACGGTTGCGGAGCCAAAGAATATCTGGCCGGACGCTAATTGCCCGACAACCTTAAGTTCCACGCTGCGGGCCTGGGGGGCAATAGCCTCCAGCAACTGCTTCTTGAGAAAGAAGGCGGACTGAAATCCGGCCCCCCAGCGAGGTGCGGGCGCAGAGAATAAGTGCGGCGGGCGTCTGCCTGCGATGCCGCCCGGATATAGCAATAACTGTTCGGGGCTAACCTGCTCGGGCGTGACTCCGGCGGGTAATCGCAGGCCGACAAATATTCCTGCCTGTCCGCGGTAACGGCGGATCGGCTGTGGATAAACCTTAAGCTCGGTTTGTATCGGGCCTGTCACCGTCACCACCACCTGATCGGGCAGGGAATAATCAATGCCGTCGCTAACGATCAATTCGATGGTGTGCTGTCCAACGGGCAGTAGGATGGTGGGGCTTATTCCTTCTGCGGTGTAATTGGCGTCGGCAACCCTCCATCGCCACATATAGGTCAAGTTATTGCTGTCCTGGTCATACGAGCCGCCGGCATCCAGCGACACCTGGGTTGTCGCATCCATCCCCGCAAATGCGGTCTGGTCGGCGCCAGCATCGGCAACCGGAGCAATATTATGCACCGGCGGCGGAGGCGCCACTGCTTCATAAGCACCGACATCCACTGCAGCGCCGTTTATCCGCCCCGGCCCGGCGGGGCCCTGGATGTCCCACGGGATCGGCTCAGTTGTGTTCGCATCGTTATCGAGGTCGGTGTAATCCGGCGGTACGGCTATGCTGTTGCCGGCATCGATGCAGGGCGAACCAGGCAGCAGCCGGTAATCAAAATTGTTCACGTCGGCGAACATAGGGTCGGCGTCGATGTTGCCGTCGCCGGGCCAGCCTCCGGCCAGGCAGGTGTAAGTAACGATAAGGGTGCCGAGACCATCGTGGATTTCGTCGGGTGCATCCGCCCAGAAGATGCAATTTGCAACTGTTCCGGGCGTGTCCGTCCCCAGGCCCTCGGCGGTGCCGGGCGTGGTCCCAGCTTCCGCGGGGACATTCCAGATTCCGCCGCCGCTGGTGTGTGCTACGTTGGCGGTGAAGGTGCAGTTGATCAGTGTCAGAGCACTGCTATGGTAGATAGCCATTGCGCCGCCGAAGCTGGCTGAGTTGTTGCTCAAGAGGCAGTTTATGACGGTCGGGCTGCTCTGGTAGTTCATCATAGCGCCGCCGTAGCCGGCTGAGTTGCCGCTGAAGGTGCAGTTGATTATTGTCGGGCTGCCGTTGTCGTTGTGGATTCCGCCGCCGCTGTCGTACCCGAGCATCGCCTCGCCGTTGGCGTTGCCGGCGGTGACGGTGAATCCGTCCAGCACGGCAGTTGCGTTGGTGCCGCTGCCGGTGACAATGTGGTAGCTGTTGTCGCTGTTGTTGGCGGAGTTCGGCTCATCATCGCCGTTAAGGTCTCCGCTGAGTATAGTTTTGTATGCCTCGATATCTCGTGCGTTGGGATCGGAGTTGGCCGAGCCGGCGTAGCCGCCCCTGATCCTGACGCTGTTGAGCAGTCCGAACGCAGCCGTCCGGTCGCCGGCAATGACGGCAGCTCCGCGATCGGGCGTGTAAGTGCCGGCAGCCACTCTGATCTGCTGAACGTCTGGGACGATTCTTGCAGTGGCCAGCGCATCCTGTAAGTATATGAATGCGTCCTGCCAGCTTGAGCCGGTGTTAGCTCCGGCGGCGTTGGCGTCGACATACAGGATGGTTGGGACCTCGGTCTCCTGCTCAGTTGCGGTAACATACGCTGTGACAAATCCGGCAGCGCTTATCGAAATTATCGCCTCGCCGTTGATGCAGTCAGCGTCTTTAGCCGCTGCCAAAGTTACGGTCTGCGGAACCGAATAGTTGGCCGAATCGAAGATTAGTAACGCCGGCGACTGCACCGTGATGTCGGGGTCGCCGGATTGGCGAGCCACTGTCGCTTCAACCTGACCGAGCGGATCCATTAGCAGCGAGACGCTAAACGCTGCTGTCCCTGCCTCGGGGACTGCGACCGAGCTGGTGCCCACCAGAAACACTGAAGCGGCAGCCTCATACGCTCCCATATTGACAATCGGCGCCGTGCCGATGCCTGTGTCTGCAACGTCGGCAGAATCAGCAAATCGTCCGGTGCCCATGAAGTCGAGCGGCAGCGGTTCATTTACATCGCCATCGCTGTCGAGGTCGNCNACGCGATGNTTGTCAACGCCGCCGGCGGTGATTATCGGTTGGCACCAAGCTCACGCTGCATCGACGCCGGCAACAATAACGCCGTGCCGCAGGACATTTTCGACCTCGACAGCGATGGCGATGTAAATGAACCGCTGCCGCTCGACTTCATGGGCACCGGACGATTTGCTGATTCTGCCGACGTTGCAGACACNNCGAAAATGTCCTGCGGCACGGCGTTATTGTTGCCGGCGTCGATGCAGCGTGAGCTTGGTGCCAACCGATAATCACCGCCGGCGGCGTTGACAAACATCGGGTCGGCGTAGATATTGCCCTCCCCTGGCCAGGAGCCCCAGCCGCCTCGAACATCACTATAGGTTACAACCGGCTCATTGTTATATAAGATGATCTCGTCAGGCAAATCGCCCCAGAGTATACAGTTTGTGATGGTGCCGGCGCTATAGTAGCTCCAGACTCCGCCGCCGTAGCTGGCTGTGTTCCGGCTTATGGTGCAGTTGGTCAGTGTAGGATTGCAGCGGTTGTAGTTCCATATTCCGCCGCCGCCATCTGCCCAGTTGCCGCTGATGACGCAGTTGGTCAGGCTCGGACTGCTGGCGTCTCGGTTACCGATTCCGCCGCCGTAGGCTGCCGAGTTGCCGCTGAGTGTGCAGCTCACCAGCACCGGATTGCTCATCTCTTGGTTGTACATCGCTGCGCCGTAGCTCGATGAATTGCCGGTGAACGTGCAGTTGATCACTGTCGGGCTGCTCGTGGAGTTTGCCATTCCGCCGCCCCGGATGCCCCAGTTCTGCTTGAAGACACAGGTTTTTATGGTGGGGCTGCCGTTGACGTTACGCATCCCGCCGCCGGCATAATGCCCATCCATGAAGTAGCCGTTAGCGTTTCCGGCGGTAATGATCAAACCGTCGATTACGGCAGTTGCATCCGTCCCGCTTGCGGTCACTACGTGATAGCTGTTCTCGCTGTTGTGGGCGAAATCTGAGCCGTCGTCACCGTTCAGGTCTCCGCTGAGAATGGTCTTGTACGCGTTAATATCTCGGGCATTCGGATCCGGCGTACCCAAGCCGGCGTACCCGCCGCGGATAGAGACTCCGCTGGCAAACTGGAGCGTNNGCATCGGCCCAGCTTGTGCCGTTGTTTGCACCGACGGCATTCGCATCGACAAATATAGTTTGCGCGCCGGCCGTACAGGCCATCGCAAGCAAGAGTACCGGCACTATGAGCCAGGCATTTGGATTTGTTCTTTTGGTTTTCATGATTTCAGCAGTCCCTCCGAGAATTATTTGCAGAGTGACATCTTGTTTTTAGCGCGCGAGTTGCGCAAATGGTAACCCTCCACTGGCGATTGTATAGCCGCTCCTCCTTCCTTAGTGCATCAGGGGCGGCGACTTTCAGCTACATTATCGTCCATTTCGGCCTTGCTGTCAAGAAAATTCACGCCAACCGCCCCGTTTGAAAGCTGCCTGCTGACATCCGATAATCCGCGTTGCCTCGTATTGCTCCGCCGTAGGCGGACTGAGAATAAAAACCCCCCCTACAAAATCCGATAATAATAGGCAAAAATCTGACAGGGGGTCCTTGCCTACGTATTGGTTTTCTGGGTTCCATTGACATTACTGGAGCGGTTCGCTACTATTTCTATAGTCTGACTCTTGTTATAGTTTTTGAGTAACGCGGGAGAGAACAGAATGGCTGATGTGCCCGCCGGAATTCTACAGGTCGTCGAAACCTTCGACAGAAACATAGAGGCATACCGCTCCCAGGAATATAATGAGGCGCAGCTTCGCAGGGAATTCATAGATCCGTTTTTCGAGGAATTGGGTTGGGACATAACCAACAAACAAGGCTTCGCACCTCAATATCGGGAAGTCATCCACGAGAACTCCATAAAAGTTTCTGGTGAGACAAAAGCCCCCGATTACTGTTTTCGCATCGGAGGTGCCCGCAAGTTCTTTCTCGAGGCCAAGAAACCGGCTGTTAATATCAAGGCCGATCCCGACCCGGCCTATCAACTTAGACGCTACGCATGGTCTGCCAAGCTGCCCCTGTCAATTCTCACCAATTTTGAGACGTTCGCAGTCTATGATTGCCAAATCCGACCCAAACATACCGATAGACCCACCACTGCTCGGATCATTAATCTTACCTATAAGGAATATCTTGATAAGTGGAACGAGATAGCCAGCATTTTCAGTAAAGATGCGGTTCTAAAAGGCTCATTCGATAAATATGCTATTTCCCCAAAGGGAAAACGTGGCACAACCACTGTTGATACCGAGTTCCTCGCCGAAATAGAGAATTGGCGCAAAATGCTCGCTCAAATCATCGCTTTAAGAAATCGCTCCTTGTCCATACGCGAAATAAATTTCGCTGTTCAGCAAACCATTGACAGAATCCTTTTTCTGCGATTGTGTGAGGATAGAGGAATCGAGCCTTATGGCCAGCTCAGAGCGACAAGCAGTGGTGATCGAAATTATCCCAGGCTTTGTGAGATATTTGAGAAGGCCGACCAGAAATACAATTCAGGCCTCTTTCATTTTCACGATGAACCCGGCCGGGCGGAGCGTCCGGATGAGCTTACGCTAAATCTCAACATAGACGATACTCCGATAAAATGGATTTTGTACCATCTCTACTACCCGCAAAGTCCCTACGAATTTTCAGTTTTGCCTGCTGAGATACTCGGCAATGTCTATGAGCAGTTTTTAGGCAAAGTAATCCGGCTGACGCCCGGCCATAGAGCAGTTCTCGAGGAGAAGCCCGAAGTTAAAAAAGCAGGCGGCGTCTATTATACCCCCTCATATATCGTTGACTACATTGTCAAAAATACGGTCGGCAAATTGTGCGAAGGCAAAACACCGGCGCAAATTTCAAAACTGAAAATCCTCGATCCCGCCTGTGGCTCCGGGTCGTTTCTTCTGGGCGCATACACATACCTTCTGGACTGCCACCGTGACTGGTATACTGAGAACGACCCCGAAAACTGGCTGAAAAAGAAAAATCCACCCATTTACGAGGTCACTGCCTCTCGTCATTGCGAGGACTGTAGCGACGAAGCAATCTCAAACTACCGCCTCACCGTAGGTGAGAAGAAACGCATCCTCCTTAACAACATCTTCGGCGTGGACATTGATTCCCAGGCCGTGGAAGTCACAAAGCTGTCGCTACTATTAAAAGTCCTCGAAGGCGAAAATTCCCAGACTCTTGAAAATCAATACCGCCTCTTTCACGAAAGGGCTTTGCCGGATTTGGGCAACAATATAAAGTGCGGCAATTCACTCATAGGGCCTGACTTTTACGATAACCTCGACCCGGACTCAATAACTAATGAACTTCGCAACCGTATAAATGCCTTCGAGTGGCAGGCAGAATTCCCCCAAATCTTCTCCGGCAAAAACCACTGCGGATTCGATGCCGTCATCGGCAATCCGCCATATGTAACCTACTCTCTAGGGAGAGCAAGGCCAAAACGTGACTATAAGGAAATTGAGTACATTTCTAGAAAATATAGAGAATCTACCCAATACAAGACTAACTCCTTTGCCGTGTTCTACGAAAAAGGTCTTGAGCTCCTGCGATCGCTAGGCTTCTGTGCGTTCATTGTGCCCGGAACGATACTGATCAACGAGGGACTGTCGAAGATTAGACTACATCTACTGACACAAGGAGCCGTTGTTCGTGTGGTTTCACTTAAGTACAAGGTTTTCCCCGGTGCTGAGATGGGGGACTGTGCTATACTCTTCGTGCGCAAAGCGGCCTTGCCCGAGTATGACGTTGATCTTATCCAGTACAACTCCACGAATTGGGGTCCCGGGGCAGCTCCCGACAGAGTATCGTGTCAGACTATCCTTAGTCTTCCTCAGTGCCGCATCTTCCTAAATGCCCATGTGTATGATTTTCTCCGCAAAGTCGGCAAGAATGCAAATTTCAAGCCTCTAGGAGCAGTTGCGAGATTCTATAATGGCATTAAGACCGGCGATAACAAAAAATTCCTTTCCGATCAAAGAACATCACCAAAGCATGTTCCAGTGATTCGTGGTAGGGATTTCGACAGATATGTCGAGCCCGAGCCAATCGCATTTGTGTATTTCGATCCCGAGCAGCTTTGGAGCAACACCAATGAGACCATCCTTGGAGTTAAAATCAAGATATTGATCAGACAAACTGGAGACAAACTGGCTGCTACTATAGATCAAGACGGTATTTTTTGCATGGACACGGTCCATACGATCTATGAAGCAAGTGTCGATAGACTATTCCTTTTAGGGCTTCTGAACTCACATTTACTGGACTGCTATCACAGGTTCCTGGTTCCAGAGACTGGCAAGGCGTTCGCCGAGGTGAAAATCGCAAATCTCAAGCAGCTTCCCGTCCGCACCATAGACTTCTCCGATCCCGCCGACAAGGCCTGCCACGACGGCGTGGTCCAACTCGTCCAGCAGATGTTGGACCTACACCGGCAATTGGCTGCCGCCAAGGTTCCGGACGAAAAAACCAGAATTCAAAGACAAATTGATATTACGGATAAACAAATCGACAGACTTGTCTATGACCTCTACGGCCTAACCCAAGAACAAATAAAGATTGTCGAGGAGAATACATAGCATAAAGGAAAGGAGCACCGAAATGGATATTTTGAGATATTACTGCCAAGGATCGGGCGATAAAGAAATCTTGAACCTTTTACGCCAAATCAAAGATAAGCAGCAGCTTTCTTACGAGATCAACGACTTATCAACGAATGGCCGGTATGACCCACAAAAGGAGAAAGCTGTCTACCAAAAGGATTTTAAACCAGGAGCAAAGGCGTTGAAAAGGACTACAGGAAAAAGCATAACCGCGCTGCGTTCCGCAAAGCACGGAAATTACTACGTTTCGATGCCTGGAACGATTGCCCTTATCGACAAGGGCCAGATGACATGGTGGACCCACACCGAAAAGGACATCAAGGAATTTCTACAGAACCTATTCCTAACCGGAAAGATACCAGTGTGAGGAAGTTCATCCATCGGGAAATTGACGGAGCCGACAAACAAATGGAAAATCTGGTCTACGACCTCTACGGCCTAACCGAAGAAGAAATAAAAATTGTTGAAGAAAGGGTGAAGGAATGAAACTGTATGAGTTGAATTCGATACTCCTTCTTGTTTTTTTCTTCTTACCTGGCTTTGTATCGCTAAAAATATGGTCTCTCTTTCACGGTAGGAAAGAAGTGAGCCAGCATGCTCTAATTTACGATTGCGTCTTCTTTTCGATAGTTAACTTTGCCCTTCTCTCACCAATCGCAATCCCCTTTTTCGTTTATGGTTGGTACAAAATCCATCCAGTTTTTCTCGCGCTATTCATCTTGCTCTTTTCTTTGGTAGCGCCCGTCCTCTGGCCCTTTCTTTGGGGCTTTCTCATAAGCAAGAAGTGGATATACAGATTTTTTCAACTGCCATATCCTACAGCATGGGATTATTTTGTTTATCAAAGAAAAACTTGTTTTATGCTGATTCATCTCAAAGACGATAGTATGGTAGGAGGGCATTACGGGCTAAATTCCTATGCGTCAACTTCGCCCGACGAACAGAGCATTTATTTAGAAAAAGTGTATAAGATTAACCCAGATGGTACCTTTGGAGAGCAAATACAAGATTCATTTGGTTTAGTGATTTCAAAGGACAATTACAAATATATAGAATTCTTTTATGAAGCTCAGGAGTGAAATATGAGTAAAAGCGGAAAAAGTGAAGCTGATAAATTTGGTGTCAGGCCCATTCAAGAAGGAATAAAACCAGACTCAAGAGGCGTTAAGCCCACTCAAGGAAAGAATAATCCTAACCGGCCACGAGGTGGGACGGGGCAATCTACCAAAGCCAAATAGTAGACAATAAATAGGCACAGCCACCCGTTTTTCACCGGCTACTAAATCTATCCGCAATGTTGTCTTTAATAAATGCGAAGATAAGGTCTACATGTATTGTATCCGTCTCAATCCCTCGGCTGCGCTCAGGGCAAGATTCTGCATTCTGTCTTCTGACCCTCGTTACCGATATATTTCTGGCGTGTGGCCGATCTTGACTACGTCAACTACAAACCGTCCATCATCAACGGAGTAAATAATTCTGTAGTCACTCTGGCGAATGCGATATCGTTCTCGTGATGAAAGCTTTTGTGGACCGGCTGGTCTTGGATTCTCGGCGAGGGATTGAATGTGTTTGATAATTCTCAGCAGGTCCTTCTTTGGGATGTCTTGCAGCTCTCTATCAGCGGATTTCTTTATCGTTATATTATATTTTGCCACTTTTTTTGAGTCTCTTTAACACATCCTCAAATGCCAGGCTCGGCTCATTTTTCCGCTCTTCAAAAGCCGCCAGATCAATGGAATCTTCTGCCAAAGAAGTCTTGATGGCCTCTCCAATTAGTTCTGACATCGAATTTTCTGTTTCGGCTGCCTTTATGCGTAATGCGTGATGAATGTCGGCATCGAGATAAATGGTTGTTCTTTTTGTGTTTGTTTTCATATTATGCCTTTCTATTGACATTATAGCGCCGCAACATTATAATGTCGAGGTGATTTTTCATTATTTTTTGGCCAACCTGAGTTATCCACGATCGAGTATGGACTCAACTCTGCGAGATAGGCTTCACATTTTACCCCTTCAATGAATTCAGAGCTTGCCCTGAGCCTGCCGAAGGGGCAGGCTCTGAGCGCAGTCGAATGCCGTTCACGGGATATAGTCGCCGAGATTTGTCCGGAATTCGCTTGAGAAAAAACGGCTTATCGGGTATAATATATACTTAACAAATAAGCCAAAAGCTTATGGGTTAGAAGTCAAAAGTGAAAAGTAGAAAGTCAAAAGACGCTTTGTAACTAAATGAGTGAATGAGAAGATGGGTAACTGGTGAACCGCATAAACGCATCACCCAATCCGTGTTTATCCGAGCAATCCGTGGTTAATGCTAAGAAGGCGGCGATCATTTTTTGCTAAATTATGCAAAACAAAGCCAATTTCCCAAAAGGCCGAATGAGCGTAATCTCTCACCGTACAAAGGGATATGAGAATTTAGGTGTCTGCAGGCCCGGCAGAAACAAAGCCAATCAAAGCCAATTAAAGCCAAAGCCAATGTCAAGATGGGTAAGCTGTATTTCTCGCAGTGGAGACCGCCCCCCACTTTGGTGGGGTCAGGCTTGTCCCTGCGAAGGCAGGGGTGGCTGATGCGAAACCCTGGTCAAGCAAAAGTGTGCTGCCTGTTTTTTGTATAAATCCTCTGCAATAAAGATTTTAATTTGCCTGCGCGTTGCTTATAATGCGATGTTTGGGAGATTGAATTATGAAGCATGCATGTGCAAAACTGAGCGATGCAGAGCTTCTTGCGCGCTATGGGCAGGGCGACGAAGCAGCATTCCGTGAAATTGTAAGCCGTTATAAGAACAGTCTTTACGCATTTCTAAAGCAGTTTCTAAATCGTCAGGAGCTGGCCGAGGATGTCTTTCAGGAGACATTTTTGCAGCTATTTACCAGCCGGCATAGTTTTGATCCGAGCCGGCCTTTGCGGCCCTGGCTGTTTACTATCGCCGCCAATAAAGCCAAAGATGCGCTTCGCAAATCACAGCGGGTGGCGGCCATACCCATAGGTACTTTATCAGATTCGGAAGAGATGTCCTTCGATGATGTGCTCAACACTCTTAGTTCCGACAGTACAATGCCTTACGAGGAATTGGAGCAGGGTGAAACCTCCGCTCGGGTTGCGCAGACTATAGCGAATATGCCGGAGAATCTGCGAGAAATACTAATCTTGGCCTATTTTAACAAATTTTCTTACAAACAAATGGCCAATATCTTAAGTATACCTATCGGTACAGTGAAGAGCAGACTGCACACCGCTGTTGCTCGCTTCGCAAAGGAGTGGAAAGCATCAGTTGGGAGTAAAGAATCTAGATGACGTCTCTAAGCAACGAGCAAAAACAACTGTTGTTTGATTACTGCATTGGTTTAACCTCTGGGGAAGAGCCCGCCGAAGCCGAGTCGCTAATATCCGGCAATGAAGAGGCAGCTGAAATTCATTCAAGGGTGAAATCTGTTGTTGCGCTGCTTGAGAGTCTGAAGGTCGAGCCCTGTCCGGATCACCTTGTGGAAGGGACAATCCAGCGGCTGAACGGGGCGCACGCAACTGAAGTTAAGCTTCAGCGGCTGCTTGCGACCGAGCAATCCCGCGGCGTATCTGTGAGCAATCAGTTCTGGCCGAGGCTGGGCAAGCTCTTGGCATCTGCCGCGGTGTTTATGATCGGCATAAGTATTGTGCTCAGTTCGCTGGGCTACGCCCGTAATAGAGCCTGGCAACAACGATGTGTAATGAATCTGTATAGCGTCTTTGACGGCATCACTAACTATGCCTCTGACCACGATGGCAGCTTGCCTGCTGTTGCGGCTGCTGCCGGTGAGCCGTGGTGGAAAGTTGGCGACCAGGGCAGAGAGAATCATTCCAACACCAGGGCTCTGTGGCTATTGGTGCAACTGAATTATAGTAAGGCGGCCGACTTTTTGTGCCCAGGCTCGTCGGGCGGCAAGCCGCTCCAGTTACATGCCTCTGATCTGTCGCAGTATTATGATTTTCCCGGCAGGCAGTACGTAACGTACAGCTTCCAGATAAGGTGCCAGCAGGCCGGCGGAAAGCTGATTTGCCGAAGAGTCTTGATGGCGGATGCGAATCCGCTCTTTGAGAATTTGCCCAATGACCATTCCAAGTCACTACTGCTGGAATTGAACAAGGAATTATTGACCCGCAATAGTAGTAATCACAACCGTCGTGGGCAGAACGTTTTGTATGGTGACGGCCGGGCCGAATTCTTGAGGACACGTCGGGCCGGCATATTAGAGGACGACATTTACACGCTACAGAACGTCGATATCTACGAAGGCCGTGAAGTCCCTACCTGCGAAACCGACTTTTTCCTTGCCCCTTGAGTATTCGGCACTCGTATTTCGTGAATCGCATCTCGTGTATGACAAGCTACATAGAAATGATCTGCATTTAGATAACTCTTGTTCAACCGTTCTACAATTCTGCATAATCAAATCCTGGTCGGACGAATGCCTTGGCATTGGGAAAGACGGTTTCGGTTTTTCTGCGCAATCGGTCGAGGTGCACAAGAATATCGAGGATGTTATCCTCACGCTGTGGCAAATGCTGACGCATTTGTCCCCAGGCAGCAATGGATCGGTCTATTGCTATTAAGGCAATTTTGGCGGAACCATCGGAGTCTTTCGGAAATCCATTCAGGCTCTGTGGGGTTTCCTCCAAACAACCTGTAATTGCTCTGACGAGTTTGACGTATATAAAGTGCTGATACCAGCGGATTACATCTACTGAGTCTTTCAGGCTCGCTGCCTCTTCAGCCGGATTGGAATCGCCAATTTCAACCTGTGCCTGCAAGTTAAGCTCATCGGCCTTTTGCTCGAACAGGTCTTTTGCTGACTTGAACCAGTTCCGTGCTATCTGCGCGTAGGCCTCTGCCGCACGGCAGCATTCGTGGTCTTCCGCGGCGTCGCGGGCGGCTTCGTGCTCTTGGCCGGCCTGCTGAAGGTCGACAGAGTCAAGGTCGATACCTTGCTCTTTTGCGGCTTCTTTCACCATTTCGAGCGTTACTTGAAAGGTTTCCGACAGTTTCTGCCAGAAGGCCTTATTATTTATGTCACGAGCCTCAGGGTCGCCGAATTGTTCTTCGCCCAGTGCAAAGTTCATACAGCGGCACGTAAGTGGACAGCGCTCGCGCCACCGGTCACAGTAATTATAAATGCCCGGGATGAATCTTGGGTCCTCGGCAAGTTTCTTGATGTATTGTTTATCCATGTGCTCCTCAACTGCCATAGCAAATCATACGGCCCAGCCAAAGGACCCGGCCCGTTCGTCGCGCTTCAGCACAGGCGGAATGATGATTTTACTTCACGCGCAAGTTTTGAGCAAGTGTCGTCGCCGGGGTGGCGACGGCTAAACAACCGGCGGTAAAACCGACGGCTAAATATTGGCCAGGCAGATTCGGGCGTTTCTTTTTAGCTGGTCAAGGCCAGAGCGCTTAATTACCGAGTCAGCAAAGGCTGCTTCGAAATCTCTTTCGTTCATATCCAGAATCCGCTGCAAGCTCAGCGCGGCTCTGTCACGGTAGAACTTGAATTCGCTGTTGCGGCACACAGAAGCTTTCTGCTGGTAGGGACAAGCCAGCACACATTCATCGCAGCCAAACAGCCGGTCGCCTATCTTTTCGGCCAATTCCGATGGCATCGTACCTTTGTGCTCGATTGTCAAATAGTTGATACACTTAGTGGCGTCAAATTGGCCATCGGCTCGCAAAGCACCGGTCGGACAAGCATCGATGCACTTAGTGCAGGTTGAGCAATTTACAGCGACTGACGGAGGAGATTCTTCCCCTTCGACTTCGCTCAGGGCTAAAGGCTCTTTTCGCTCAGAATGACAATAGGTTGGCTGGTCATATTGGAGTTTAACGGTCGTGATTATTTCGCCCAGAAATGTCTGCGGCCCCAGAACGGGATTTATTAGCATGTGATTTCTTCCGATAAAGCCCAGGCCGGCTCTGGCGGCCAATGCCCTCTCAGCTACCGGAGACGAATCAACGCAAATCTTGAATCTATGGCCAGGACCGGCAAGAGAACCAACAAAGTCAGTTAGTTTGCGCAGGCGCGTCTTTATGAAAGGGTGGTAGTCTTCATATTGGGCGTAACTTGCGACCCGACCTGTTGGTGCGGCTGCGTCCGGCTGATTCTGTCTCGGCGGCTTGTAGCTTAGGCCCACGACTATCACCGACTGGGCATTTTCCAGAAGCTTGGCAGGATTGATGCGCTTTTCTAAGTTTTTGTGCATATAGTCCATTTGCCCCGCAAAGCCGGATGCCAGCCACTTGTTGACTAATTCAACCTGCCGGCTGTCTATCGGTGAGGCGTCAGTTACGCCGACCAGGTCGAAACCTAATTCAATCGCTTCGTTCTTTACGCTATCTGTCAAGCTCATCCCAGCCGATTATACTACATTCGACCACAAGTCGCACGGGTCGCACGAACAGTATGTCACAACCTTTCGATAAGCGGGCTTTCAATTTCGGCTTTTCATAGCCTGCCCAGCCGGATAGAATGAATCTGTTCTGTAAATGCGTGGTTAGGTTGATGTTTCAGGGTGTCGGACCAAGGTATTGTGCTGCTCTGGCCTATCTTGACTGTGTCCTTCAGCCTGGTCGCACGAAGGGAGCACTAAGTTATGGGCTCGAACTTGGGCGTATTGCCGCGGCCGCTGCGCGGCATTATTCCGCCGATGGTCACGCCGCTCGCTGACCGGGATAGTCTTGACGTTGCGGGCCTGGAACGGCTGATCGAGCATATCTTATCCGGCGGTGTGCACGGGTTATTTATCCTGGGGACGACCGGCGAAGGGCCGAGCCTCGGCCACCGCCTAAAGTTCGAGCTTATCGAACGCGTTTGCTCGCAGGTTGCAGACCGGGTGCCGGTATTGGTCGGAATTACCGACACATCGTTTGTGGAGTCGCTGAACCTTGCCCACAAAGCAAAAGATGCCGGCGCACTGGCTGTGGTGTTAGCGCCGCCATATTATTTTCCTGCGGGGCAGGCGGAACTGCTGGAGTACATTCAGCATCTGACGCCTGAATTACCGCTGCCGTTGTTCTTGTACAACATACCAGCCTATACCAAAGCGGTGTTTGAGCATGAGACCTTGCGGGCTGCGGCTGAGATCAGCACCATAGTGGGCGTGAAAGATAGCTCCGGCAGCATGATTTATTTCCATCGGCTCCAGTCGCTGCTTGAG
>JAFNGF010000406.1:0-1215 GCA_017885385.1 Planctomycetota bacterium | reverse complement strand
GACCTGCCGGCGGTTAAATCCCTTCATAAGAAGGTCATGCAGATAAGCAGTACCATCTATAGCGTTGGCAGGTACGAGTCCCGTTTTCTCAAGGGCCTAAAGTGTGCTCTATCCTGCATGGGCATTTGCAGCGATTTCTTAGCTGAACCGTTTCACCGATTTGGCAGTTCCGAGCGTGATATAATTCGCCGGCATTTAGAAGAGCTTGGCATTACGCCGGGAAGGTGAAACTGAACTTAGAAGGGGCGAAGATTATGCCGGCAAGCCTCAGTGCGATTGATATCGGCATCTTGCTTATTTATTGCTGTGTTGTGGTCGCGATGGGCCTGTATTATGAGCGCAGGTCCCGCACGGCGGAACAGTTTATGGTTGCCGGTCGTACCATTCCCGCCTGGGCGGCGGGCCTGGCGGTGATGAGCACTTATACCAGCAGCATCTCATATATCGCTACGCCCGGCAAGGCCTTCGATACCAACTGGCATCCAATCATTTTTTCGCTTTGCATCTTTCCCGTGGCTTGGTTTGTCTGCAAGTATGCCGTGCCTTATTATCGAAGGATGAAGTTGATCTCGGTTTATAGCTTTCTTGAGGAAAAGATCGGCCGGTGGGGGCGTGTGTATGCAGCGCTATCGTTTCTGTTGTATATGGTCGGGCGCGTCGCAGTAATTCTCTACCTGGTTGGTCTACTTTTTAGCACCTTTGTGCCCTGGAANNGTCATCTGGACCGATGTAATGCAGTCGGCGATTATGATCGTGGGCATAGTTTTCTGCGCCGTCATTTTGTCCATGCAGATTTTCGCCGGGCCGAACTATCTGATTCGCTCGGCCCTTGACGCCGATAAATTCAGCCTGGGCAGCTGGCGGTTGTCACTGTCTTCCCGAACAATATGGGTGATGATTATTTATGGCCTGACAGAGAATCTGCGGAATCTGATGGCGGATCAAAACTTTGTTCAAAAATACGGCTCGGTTCCCACAGAGCAGCAGGCGAAACGCTCGATNNACGGCACTTTTTGCCTTTTACTCGCCCGCAGGGCACAAACTTGGCGCGGGGATAACCAGAGGTGACGAGGTTTTTCCTTACTTTATCGCGACGCAGTTGCCGGCTGGACTGAAGGGCTTAGTTATCGGCGCGATTGTCGCAGCCGCGATGAGCACCATAGACTCAGCCCTAAATTGCTCGGCGACTGTTTCACTGCTGGATTTTCACAAGCT
>JAFNGF010000405.1 GCA_017885385.1 Planctomycetota bacterium | reverse complement strand
GAACGTTGCCGTACCGGCAACGGTTAAACAGTCCGTTTCCTTACAGGATCGGCCTCGTCCGACAAGTCGGACTCACTATGTCCGGGTATTCGCGGACAGTCGGCTGTTTCGCCGGATCGGTTCCGTCGGGCACGAGCGGCCCGACCAGCGACTTGGTCTGACCGACACCATTATTGTATGCACATAAGGCTGTGCGTGGAAGAGGCGTTTTGCCCATTTGGTCGCCATTCGCGGTGAGCGTCCACCTAAGTGACCGCCTCTTAGGCTGGTGGAACCGATCCAGAAGGGCTTGGTAAATATTCCATTCGTTCAACACCCGTCAGGTTGACCACAGTATCCCAGAAGAAACTCGAGGGCGCTTTGAGCCGGTTCTCGCCGGTCAATTGGTATTGGCGGGCCGTGCCGATGAACTTGGGAATCTCCGTGCTGGCGCGTAGGCTGGTGAGCTTGTCCTCGCGCTGTGACGCCCCACCAATCATCGCCAGGTGATTGAACCGCCCCGATCCCGATCGGTCCCGATCCGGATCGGGATTCCTATCCCCGACGTCACAGAAAATCTCGTTGACAGCAACATAACTAATCTGGTATAAATGCGTAAGTATACCCGATCGGGATCGGGTCTGTGGTCTTTTAGCTTGCGACTGCAGGAAATGTATGTCTTTTGGTAAGCCGGTTGTGGCATCGAATCAGAGTGCATGAGGGAAATAACTGGAATGAGAGGCTGATGCATCTCTGTAAGGTGTGACGTTCCAGCCGACGCTCAGACGAAGCCGTCCACATGGACGACGAACACCGGCAGGTCCCAAATTGCCGGAGGTAACACAGGGTTTGGTAGAAATCGTTTTGTCGGTTGTGTGAGACAAGCACACAAGAGCATACACCTGTGTGTTTGGTGAAGACCGACGCGAGTTTGGCTTGTAGATGAACTTTTTATCTACCCTTGAAGGAGGAGTAATATGTGTAAAAAATCAGTTTATTTGATTTCTATTCTGATGCTTCATCTTGCCTTTTCAGACACATCACTGGGTGCTGACCCAAATCTCGTTGGCTGGTGGAAGCTTGATGAAGGTTCTGGCACTACCGCAATTGACTCGAGCGGCAATGGGCTTAGCGGCGTTATTAACGGCAACCCGACGTGGGGTACTAACGGTCCGTTCGACCAAAGTAACTACCTATTGTTCGACGGGACGAACGATTGGGTTGACATCAACTCCGTCCCTCAGGGAGAATTTCTGTTTGCGAATTATACGATAGCGATGTGGTTTCGAGCTGATGGCGGCTCTGG
Source organism: Planctomycetota bacterium (assembly GCA_017885385.1). Taxonomy (GTDB): domain Bacteria; phylum Planctomycetota; class Phycisphaerae; order Sedimentisphaerales; family Anaerobacaceae; genus JAFNGF01. The sequence goes on along the minus strand of JAFNGF010000405.1, from coordinate 4,599 downwards.
TCAGAGAGATTTGTTTGGGGCCACTAATAACGTCGGGGACCACGGCATTCTGTTAGAGCATGGTCACGGCCAGGCCCCCAACGGCATACGCTACATCAATCGGTCTCCTTTCGCTCCTGGCGGTATGGGTGCTCCAGAGGAAATCTACACCCCCCCAACCGTCATAGTCAACGACGGTAGCTGGCATCACTTAGCGGCGGTAAGGGCGTCAGATACCAGCAGGTTGCTGTACGTTGACGGGGTACAGGTGGGTTCAAACACAAACAACCTCCCGGCGTTCACTGCGCCTGCAAGGGTAGTTTTGGGCGTATGTAAGTACAGTTGGCTTGCGCGATGGTGGAACGGCGGGATAGACGATGTTCGAATATACAACCGGGCATTGTCGTCAGATGAAATATCGCAGTTAGCAGGCTCACCTTTGGCCACTAATCCCCGTCCCGGCGATGGAGAAAAAGATGTATCGGTAAGTGCGGTTCTTAGCTGGAAGCCGGGCGTGAACGCCAGTTCCCATAACGTTTATTTTGGCACCAATTCAAGCGATGTCAATAGTGCCACCGTGACCACGCATCCGAACGTGACTATCGCCAGTTTGAACGTCAGCAGCTATAAGCCGGCATCGCTCCAGCTCAACACAGCCTACTACTGGCGGGTCGATGAGGTCAAAGGTGCCGCTATCTTGAAAGGCGCCGTCTGGAGCTTTACAACGGGCAGCTATTTTATTGTGGACGACGTGGAATCTTATGGCGCCGCGGACACACCGGGACCTCCCCCTCCAGCCGGCAGCAGGATATGGTACACATGGAAAGACGGTGAGGGCTGGACAGAACCATCGAATGTTGAAGGCAATGGAACAGGCTCAGTCGTTGATGCCAGTGCCAGCACATCGCACGGCGGGAATCAATCGCTGGTGTTTAATTATGACAATGATGGCACAAATCTATTTGATCATGCCGGCAAAAAGTACTATTCAGAGATTAAGGCGGATACCTCTTATTTAGCCATCGGTCGAGACTGGACAAAAGCCGGCGTCAAAGCATTAACTCTGTGGTTCTATGGCGACTCTAACAACAACGCCAGTGCAACCGAGCAGATGTATGCCAAGCTAAATGGCACCAGGGTTTGGTATGACGGTGATATGAATGACGTAAACGAGCCATCGTGGCACGAATGGAACATTGAACTGGCGAAATTTTCAAAGCTTGGCGTTGCTCTGTCAAATGTCACCGATATCGCAATCGGCTTCGGCGACGAGGACAATACAACAAAGCAGGGTGGTGCAGGTGTAGTTTATTTTGATGACATCCTGCTTTATCAGCCGCGGTGCATTCTTTCTAAGCGCACGGCCGACTTTACGAAACTCGATTATGCACCGGCAGGCTATCCCACTTCCGGCGATTGTATCATTGACTACAGAGAGCTGAATATGATGGCGAGCGACTGGCTGGTTGAGGATTACGTCATTAAGCCGACAACAAATCCAGCTCTGGCCGGCGGTTTGGCTGCGTACTATCCGCTGGACGAGGGGACCGGCACTACCACTGCAGATGCGTCCGGCAATGGCCACAGTGGGACTCTCGGAGCAGACGTGACATGGGTGACGCCAGACTTGGCAGGAAGTAGTGCGATCGACGTGAACGGCGCCCGAGGTGCCAGGGTTAGTATTGGAAACTGGGATCCTTCAGCGGGGACGGGCCAGCTAACCTTGTCTATATGGGTAAAGTGGTCCGGACTACGACACGGCTTTTCTCAGGGTTTGATTTGTAAAAGAGATGGCTGGGACGACGCCGGGGTGAGGTTTATGTTCGAGATGGATACTCCGGGTAATAATGGCGGACTTGCTTTGCGGCAGTTTTCGGCTGCAAATACCGATCTGAATTCCGCGCAGGGTATAATGACGCCATATATCGGCGAATGGGCGCATGCCGCTGCTGCATTTGACGGGACTACTGCCAGGATTTATCTCAACGGCAGAGAAATAGCATCCGGGCCGTTTACATTCGCGTCAGGAGCCGGTGCCGGCTTGGTTATAGGCAACACTAATAGTGAGTCGGGTTGGCCCGACTGCCCTGAAGCCTTCAATGGAGACCTGGATGAGGCTCGCATCTATAACCGAGCTCTATCGCCGGCTGAGATGGCATACCTTGCCGATACAACCCCGAATGATGGGCAGTTGCACGTACCGGTACCGTCACCTGCTGAGCTGTATGACGCCGAGGCGGCGGGGTCCCAGAAGATCGACCTGAAAGACTTCGCTATTTTAGCGGACAACTGGCTTACCGAGCAGATGTGGCCGTAACCGGCACAACTAAATAACTCAAAACTGACCGATTTGCCGTGTCATTCCTGCGGAGTACGTGTTTAGCCAACTTCGCACACTGCCATCCTCAAGCCCTGCCCCTGTACGAGCAGGTGCAGGGCTTGGGGATGCCACACGTATGTTCTCAGTCCTATCGGGTGGCAGCCCCAATCCGCCCCCGCTCTTGTCTTCGNNGACAAGAAGACGCGGGGGCGGATTGAGGATGGTTTTCCCTCCGTACGAAGCAGGAATCCATTAACATATCGCTTGAGCGGTGGCGGGCTAAAGCGCACCCTACCAAAGGGAACGACACAGTGCGATATGTCACTATTAAATACTTACTTATGACAGATCCCTATCGAAAAATGGGTCAGCTTGAGTGAATGATGGTTCAACTGTAAGTCATACCATTGATAAGAATCAATGGCGCTTTATGGTAGCTGCCGATTATTGTCATAGCAACTTTTAGAGACCTATAGCGAGGAGGTTACTATGACAGGCAAAGATCGACAGTTTAACCGTTGCCGGTACGGCAACGTTCTGGCAAATCCTTGCTGGCACAATCAGACGCCTTCGCTGGGCTCGGCGCGGCACACCGCGAAAAATGTCCAAAAGCTGGTGCAGGATTTTAAGCAAAGAACCGGCGGTCGTATTATGAATTCGATTACATCTGATGAGTACAGACCGTACAAGAAGGCTATTCTGGAGGCCTATGGGCGGAAAGTTGCGCCACCTCGTACAGCAAGACGTGGTCGTTGCAAAGGTGCTCATAGGATTCCACCGCTACAGTTGAAGTATGCTGCGGTTCACAAAACGCGGCGAAAGGATCGGGTGATCAAGATTGATCTGTGTGTTGTCTTTGGTGCTAAAGCCGAGGCGGCAGCAGCCATAGAAGCATCGGCTGTCGGCAGCACGATCAATGCTGCTTTTCAATAGTCGTAGGACACAAGGCAAAGTTCTTGCTGCGGGCTAATGTCCCCCTGATGGTTTCGGTGAGCTGACCATCTAACGCCAACAATACGGCTCGATAACGGTCGCGTTGTTTGGCGTTGAACTCTTTCTGGATTCTTGCTTGCAGTTGTTGACGGTCTTTGGGGCCGTGCGGCTTGACATTCATTTGGCATTTCTCCTTTTTTTACGGGAGTATGCCAGATTAGCCGGCTTCGCGCCACCCCATTTTAACATGCGCGCGAGATTTTTTCATAATACGTATAAGACCGTCACGAGACGGGAAGCGGTTTTGTTATATGATGGATTACTCGGATGAAACCGGAAACCGAAGGCGTATATCCCTGGGACATGCTGACAAACGCAAGGCCGAGGCTCAGCGGGCACAAAAGGAACGGGAACTTCGCATGGGAATAATCGAGTCTGCAAGCATGAGGTTAAGCCAGCTTTGGGCCCACTCTCAGGCCCGCACAAGGGCCCAGCTACGTCAGAGCAGTTTAGCAGATGCGGATATTGCCGTGAGAGAGTTGATAGCGGTTATAGGTGACATCGATTGCCAAAAGGTTAGCCACAAGGACGGCGAGCAGTTTTTACAAGCCTGTTTGGACAAAGGCAACGCCATAGGTACTGCCAACAAAAAGGTCAGAACCGTCAAAAGGGTCTTTGAATTGGCGGTTCTCAGGGGTTTCCTGGAAGTCAATCCTTTCAGGCACTTGCGCGGCGGCAGAGTGCCACAGCAGGAGATACACGTTTATAGTGAGGACGAATGTCACCGACTGCTGAAGGCTGATAGGGAGTTCGATGACCCGGAAGGCGTCAATTGGGAGCTGCTGATCGCCCTGGCACTATCTACGGCGATGCGGCGCGGAGAACTGCTTAACCTTGTCTGGCGGGATGTAGACTTTGAACAGCAGGTCGTCAAAGTTTCGCCTAAACTGGCCGCTGATAAGACCTGGGTTTGGTTTGTCAAGGATGCCGAGCGGCGAACCTTGCCCTTAACCGGTGACGTTTTGAATATCTTCTTGCAGCATTATGAGAAACAGCCGGAGGGCTCGGTCTATGTACTTGTGCCTGCCTGTCGCTACGAGCATATACAGCAGCGCCGCAAAGAGGGCAAGTGGAGTGAGCAAGACGGCAGGATTCCGATTAACAACTTTACGCGAAGATTCAGTCGCATACTTGAGCGGGCAAGCATCGACAGCGGGACGTTCCACGACCTTAGACGGACTTGCCTGAGCCGATGGTTAGAGAACGGCCTAAGTGAATACGATGTTATGAAGTTAGCCGGGCATTCTGAGTTCTCTACGACTCAGAGATTTTACTTGGCGGTCAGAACTGACATAGTAGTCCGTCAC
>JAFNGF010000404.1:15286-27279 GCA_017885385.1 Planctomycetota bacterium | reverse complement strand
GATGCTCATCAAAAACTCTACGATGTCGACGCTCTCGCAGGCAGTAATGGCTGCCGGCTCGAAAGCCCGCGCGGGCCTGGGCTGCAAGGTCTTATCATCGTGCTGCTGACACCACGCTGTGCGTCTGCCGGCAACGACTATCTGGCACTTCAGAATGCACTGGATGCCTTCTTGCACCGCCCTGCCGGCCCTTTGGCGGCGATTCTCGTCGACAAAGGCATAGGGCGGCTTATTCTCGGCGATGTCACGCAGCACCGTCATTGCGCCGATCATAGCACCATCGTTGAACGTAATGAACTTGGAATAGCCGCGCAGCGAAGGGTAAGTCTGCGGCCAGCCGCCGTTGGCGTACTGAGCTTTTAGCAGATAGTCCAGGCCCTTCAGAAAAGCTTCTTTGAAGCGCTCCTGTTTGGTCGCGTTGTACACTCTGGCCAGATAGCGCAGGTGCGTGTGAGTGGCGCCGTTGTCAAGCGTAGAGTCGGCTCTGTCCTTGGCCATGCGAACTTTGTCCTTTTGCTCTTCAGTCAGCTCACGGCTCATATCGACGTTAGCCGGCCACCCGCCGGTAGTGCGCTGGTAGAGCAGGACATTATCCGCGATTCTAACAGCCTCATCGCTGCCATACCACTTAGGTTCGCGCTCGGGAATTTTGCCAGCCGACCCTGCGACAGATGCCGTGGCAACGGCAAACAAACAAAGTAGGGCTTTGCTTAACTCTGCTCGATTCACTTTCATCTGCGCGACTGCCTTAAATTCTCAATTTTCAATTGTCTTGTTACCACTACTTTGGCAAAAAATAAAGTTTTTCTTTGAAGGATTTGGCCGTACGCCGCTTCATTTCGTATATTTTTAACGGATTGAGAACCGGCTGGAGGGGAACCGGATGCACCCCGCACCGATTGTCCTGCGGCTGAGCAAGCAGGGCTGATCGTGTCTCGACGCCCCGCTGCGGCTACAATTGGTGCGGGGCAAAGCTGGCTGTACCAGCCAAATTTCCGAAAGGGCGGCAAGTGCCGCCTGTTTTTATATCTTGTCGCCAAACCTGCTCGTCATTACAATATCCTCTGAATCGGCCAATCGCGTTAATCGCTCATTAAGCAGAACCTGTCCTGAGCGTACCCGAAGGATTGTCTTATGCTACTACTGCCCATTCGGACAAGTATTCGGCCCTGGCGAACACCATACGCAAATTACGCCCTCATAATCATAAACGTTTTGATCTTCGTGCTGGAGTACCACATAGATCCCTTTACGGGTGGATTAGCCTTTCGTCCGTGGGTTGGGCAATTGGCGCTCGTCCCCAACAAGCCACAATGGTGGCAGTTCGTCAGTTACGCTTTTCTGCACTACGACCCTCTGCACATTATTTTCAACATGTTCTTTTTGTATCTATTCGGAAACAATGTGAACGATAAGCTCGGTCACGCCTGGTACCTTTGTTTTTACATAGCGGCGGCAGTATTCAGCGGCGCAGGCCACACGGTGCTACATTTCTCTTCGCGCATACCGACGTTGGGGGCCAGCGGCGCCGTGGCAGCGATCATTGGCGCTTACCTGGCCTTGTTCCCTCAGGCCTTGATAACGGTCATATACTGGTTCATCTTCATCGGTACGATAGAAGTGCCTGCCTTGTATTTCATCGCCTTCAAGCTGATTCTGATTGATAACATACTTGCTCGCGGGGCCGGCAACATCGCCTATGATGCACATTTGGCAGGCTATGCGTTCGGCATCGCCGCTGCGCTACTTGTGCTCGCAACCGGCTTAGTTACCGGCAGCAGCTACGACTTGTGGGCGATGATACAACGATGGAATAAACGCCGGCGTTATCGCGATGTGGTTGCCGGCGGTTACGACCCATTTACCGGCCAGACAGCAAGGAAAGGGATATGGGCAAAGGAAGTAAGCAAGACACCGGCTCATCGCCAGCTCGAGCAGAAAATAAGCGACCTGCGCAACGAAATTGCCGGTCGGATCGCCCAGCGCAACCTGCCGGCTGCAGCCGAGCTGTATCTGGAGCTTACCAAGCTTGATAGTTCGCAGGTCTTGCCGCGTCAGCATCTATTGGATATTGCCAATCAGCTTGCCAGCGATAAAAGAGCCGCCGAGTCGGCGCAGGCCTACGAACAGTTTTTGAACCACTACAACAGCTACGAGTACGCCGAGCAGGTAGAGCTAATGCTCGGCATACTGTATTCACGCTACCTCGATAAGCCGCAGCAAGCGGTTAAACACTTGCAGGCCGCCGCCGAAAAGCTCACCGATCCCGGACAATTGAAGATGTGCAAGGACGAGCTTGCCAGGCTGCAGCAAACGCCCTAAAACAAGCGCTACAAAATATACCGGTTAACCCCCGGACCCGTGCCGGGGGCCGCCCCTGCCCATCCAGCCTTCGCAGCCGCTTCGGCGGAGTAGGCCAGGCGGCAGGGCTAATCACGGGAGACGACTTTTAATCGAAAAATTTACAATTGCAAATTGTCAATTGACAATTTACAATTATTCAGGTTGGTGGTAAGTTCAAGACACAGGAATCGTTTGGCTTTTTTGGGAGGCAAAAAAATGGAGTGCCACAATCGAAATTTTCAATTTTCAACTGCTAATAGTCAATTCCCGGCGCGATTTATCCTTATTATTGTTATCGTAGCAAGTTTGGCATCTATTTGCTTCAGCCAGTCCGCCTCTAGCGGACCGCCCGGCAAAGTCGCTTCGATCGGCGATGTGAACGCACCAGGCGAGCCGGCGTCCTTTCCTTATCCTGCCGAGATAATCGGCGACGACGTCAATGTGCGCTCGGGCCCCGGCACAAATTACTACGCCTGCGGCAAGCTCTACAGAGGCGATAAGGTAAAAGTGGCCGGCAGCCAGTCTGGCTGGTCCCGAATCGCTGCGCCGGCAAAAAGTTTTTCCTGGATTTCGATGCGATGTGTCGGCATTAACTTGAACAATCCTGCGGAAGGGCTGATTACCGGCGACGGTGTCGGCGTTTATGCCGGTTCCGACGACGTTCTGCCGATGCACTCGACATCCGAGCAGGTGACCCTCAATCGCGGCGACAAAGTCAAGCTGATGGGCCAGGAGAAGGACGATTACTATAAGATCGCCCCGCCTGAGGGAGCCTGTCTTTGGCTAAGCACTCAGTATATAAAACCTCTGGCTCCTGATGAAAAGACCCCGTTACCCACTGTCGCTGATAGCAACGCTGTCGGCCCGGCAAAGACTTCCGTCGAGACCGAGAAGCTCAACGAGTATTATGCCATACTAAAGCAGGTCGAAACCGAGCGGGCCAAGCCAATTGCACAGCAGAACTATACAACTATGAAAGAAGCGCTTAAGGCGATTGCAGCCAACAAAGAGGCCGGCAAAACCGCACGGTACGCCGAGTTCGCGATTAAGCAAGTAGAACGGTACGAGCTGGCGCTCAGCGTGGCTAAAGAGATTCAACAGCAGACCGAAAAGCTGCAGCAGGCCGGCGACCAGATAGATAAGACCCGTGCTGCGAAATTGGCAGAGGTAAAAGACCTGGGCCGATTCGCAGTGATAGGAGAGTTTCAAAGCTCGCTTATTTACGGTGCGGATCCCGGCGTGCCTGGAAAACGCTACCGGATAATCGACAAATCCGGCAAAACCACGTGCTACGCGGCCCCCACCGGAGGCGCCGCGAAAATAGATCTCAGCAAGTTGATAGGCAAGAAAGTCGGCCTGGTCGGGACAATCGAGCCTCATTCACCAACAGCAGGATCCCTGGTGCGATTTACAGAAATAGTCGAGCTGAAGTAAGTGCCTCTTTGTCTCAGCCTGATGCGTAGCGAGTAGTAGGGTGGGCTCTGCCCATCATTTTCGTGCCGGTGTGTACAGCACACCCTATTTTATCCGGCGGACGAAGAGCGGACAAATATTTAGCCCCGCAGTTTATTGCGGGGTCCCATCTTCTAACGCGCGATATATGCTAATAGATGCAAAAAAAAGTCACGCCCGGAAAGGGCGCGACTTTTTTGTTTACGGCTAATAATCCCATAGACCAGACTTTTTGCCAGCGGCGAATTACCATCCGCCATATCGGCAAGACTGGCTCTTTAGCCGCGTCTTTCTCCGGTTCCAGGAACCGACACGACATCGTCCGGTGGGGCCACCACCTCGCCTTTCTCAAAGTCTTCAGCGCTGGGCTTGAGAGTAAGGTTGTACCACGGCGACTCTTTGTTCTCCGTGAGGTCCGACCATCTAACCAGCTTGCCGGTATACGCGGAGATTCGGCCCATTATCGCAGTCATAGTAGACTCAGCGACGTTGCGAGCTTCATTAAGCGGCTTTTCCGCCAGAATACTATTGAGCAGGTCTACGTGTTCCTGCACGTATGGTCCGCCGTACTCGGGGAAATCAGGTATCTTGATGTCTTTTTCTTTGGCCGGCTTGAGGCCGCCGTCGCCCCAGGTCGTCCCTTCCGTACCTGTGAAGAATTCCCTGACTCCACCATCGGTGCCGTCGACCTGGCGGCACATGCTGTGGATGCGGCAGCCGTCGCCATAATCCAAGTCGATGCTGAAGAAGTCGAACTGGTCGCCGGTCTTGCGCCGTGCTCGCCCGCCGAAGCCAAGGGCTGTAGTCGGCGGATGACCGATGAACCAATTGGCGATGTCAATATTGTGGACGTGCTGCTCGACGATGTGGTCGCCGGACATCTCTGCGAAGCTGACCCAGTTGCGAACCATATAGTCGGCGTCGCTCTCGCCCTGGCCTTTTGTCTTATACCACAGCGCGCCGCCGCACCACCAGATACAGCCACCTACGATCTTACCGATCGCCCCAGCTTTGATGGCATAGGCATTGCGGAGGTAGTTCGCCTGGTGACGGCGCTGCGTGCCGGCGACAACAGCCAACCCTTTTTGCTTTGCCAGCTCGCCTGCCTGAATTATCCTGCGAGCGCCCGGCGGGTCAACCGCAACAGGCTTTTCCATAAATACGTGCTTGCCCGCGTTGATGGCCGCCTCGAGATGAACCGGACGGAAGCTCGGCGGCGTGGCCGTCACGACAACATCTGCATTGGTCTCGAACAGCTTCTTATAGCAGTCGCCCCCGTAAAAGCATCGCGACTCCGGGACGTTATGATCTTTGCCGGCTTGCATCGCCCTATCCTTAAACCAGTCGGCGGTCCCGACGACCTCCAGCTCCAATCCGATGTGTTTAGCTGCCTCCAGGCAGTTTTTAAGGGCGTCCCTGCCTCGGCCGCCGCAGCCCAATAGGCAAACCCGCATTTTCTTGGGACGCTGGGCGAAAACCGTGCCCGTACCCGATAATAGCGTCGCCACACCGGCAGCGGCTGATGTCTTGATGAAATCTCTGCGAGAGACTTCATCAGTCTTTGCACTTAGCTTTTTGTTCATGAATAGCTCCTTTCCACGGTTAAATGGTTGCTTGCTCCCACTGCTTTTCCAAAAAGCGGAAGGACTTGGGTATCTCGATCTCCGGGTCGCCCTTGCAGCCGCACTCCAGGCTGCAATAATCCTGATAGCCGATCATTTTTAGACCGCGAAAACCGTCCACAAATGACCGGTCGTCCTGACCTGGGAGATTTCGTTTTGCGCTGGCAAGATGCACATGATGCAGATATTTACCGGCCGACAAAAACGCTCCACAATCACTCGTTTCTTCGATATTCATGTGATAGAAATCGCCCATCACACAAACGCCGGGATGATTCACGTCACGACATATCGCTGCTGCATCCGCCAACAGGCGCAAGAAGAAGGCTTCGCCCCGATTGAGCGGCTCCAAAAGAATCCGTGTGCCGCATTTTACCGCGTGCTCGCCGAGGTCCGGCAGCATATCCACCAGAATCTTGCGTCCTTCCTTGTTGCTGAGCGTTGTCTGATTATTAAACGCCGGCACAACTATCAAGCCCGTTGACTCCAGCTCCCCCGCTGCCGCCAGAATCTCTTTAATGGTTCTTACCGCCTTTTCCCGTTCGTTGGGGTCGTGGGAGATGGGAGCGCCACTGTAGCCGGCGCAGATAGCGATGACCTTAACGTTCGTACCCTTGATTGCGGTCTTAATACTTTTTACGCGACCGGGCAAGCCTCCGCCCCCCACTTCAAGACCCACGCCACCCCATTTATCGAGCTTGGCGACTTTTTCCTCCAGGCTCTTACCTGGTATGCGACCATCCTGGCTGCCAAGTCTCAGGGCTGCCTGCCTACGCTCGGCGGCGGGTTCCTTGGCCGGAGCAGATGTGCCCACTCTATATGTGCCCGCAATGACTCCCATACCTACTACGGATTTAATCAAGCTGCGTCTATCCATCTTGGTACTCCTAATTTCAGTTTTTCAACCCTTCTTAAAGGGCGTCCATTTCTGCTTGCTTTTTGCGCTGGCAAGAACCGTGTCGATAAACAGCATGCCGCGCAAACCATCCTCAACCTTCGGGAAGTCTAACGCCAGCTCATCAGGCGTTTCGCCCGCTATGTGAGCACGGACGGTATCGGCAAAGTTGCAGTAAATATTGGCAAAGGCCTCAAAGAAAGCTTCGGGATGGCCAGACGGCAGGCGGGTGGCACGCCCGGCCGCTGGGCTTTTAGCCGCCACGTAACCATTTCCGCGCCGCCAAACCTGAACGGGGCCATCCGGCTCCTTTACGTACAAGTAATTGGGATGCTCCTGATGCCACTCCAGGCTCTTCTTTTCGCCATAAACCCAGATGGCCAGGTTATTTTCTTCGCCGATGGAAATCTGACTGGCGTGGAGTATCCCTCTGGCCCCATTATTGAAGCGCAGCAGACAGTTGCCGTCGTCGTCCAAACGCCGGCCCTTGACGAAAATCGTCAGATCCGCGCAAAGTTGAGTGATCTTAAGGCCGGTAATGTATTCCGAGAGGTTTTCGGCGTGTGTGCCGATGTCACCCATACAGCCGGCGCCGCCGCTTTGCTTGGGATCGGTTCGCCACGAAGCCTGCATGTGGCCGGTTTTCTCCAGTGCGGTGGCCAGCCAGCCTTGCGGGTACTGCACTACGATTTTGCGGATTTCGCCAAGATCACCTGCTCTGGCTAAATCCCGTGCCAGCTTGACCATCGGGTAGCCCGTGTAATTGTGCATCAGCCCAAAGACCTTGCCGGTTTTTTTGACCAGCTTTTGCAGGTCTTTGGCCTCTTTTACGTTGAAGGTCATCGGCTTCTCACACATCACGTTAAAGCCGGCTTTGAGGAAATCGCGGGCGATCGGAAAATGCCAGTTATTCGGCGTAGTAACCGAAACGAAATCGATTCTTTCGCCCTCAGGCAGGCTTAGTTCTGCGTCTATCATCTCTTTGTAAGTGCCGTATGTTCGCTTGGGGTCAAGATAAAGCTGCTTGCCCATCTGCTTGGATTTTTCAGGGTCGATATCAAACGCGCCTGCTACCAGCTCGATTTGGCCGTCCATACGAGAGGCTTTACGATGCACCTCGCCTATGAACGCCCCGGGGCCTCCACCAACCATCCCCATCTTTAATTTTCGATTGATTTTCATACCTGCTCCTTTCAGTTTTCAGTTTTCAATTAAAGAAAAACATCTTAAAATTATAGAGACATAGGCTAACAACGCAACCAAATTTTGAGTTTACAGTTTTTGGAATATGAAAACCGATATCAGCCCTGTATCCGTTGATTTGTACTTCATTCCGGTAGAGACCAGGATTCCGCTCAAGTTCGGGCCTGAGACGTTAACTTCTGTCACGTGTGCGCGCGTCTGTATGACGGTGGCCGATAGACAGGCACGAAAAGCACAAGGCTGGGGCGAAACGCCGCTAAGCGTCCAGTGGGCCTGGCCGAGTAAACTGACATATCAAGAAAGACACGAGGCGATGCAGCTTTTCTGCCGGAGCTTGGCTGAGGCCTGGGCCCGATTCAATCAGCAAGGTCATCCCATTGAATTGGGAAATGCTTTTACTGAGTCAATTCTGGCTGAGCTTTGGCAGCAATTCAACGAGAGACGAGCGACGAGAGACAAGAGACGAGAGCCAATGCCCTGGCTGGCAGCGTTGGTCTGCAGCTCGGCGTTCGATATTGCCCTGCACGATGCGTACGGTAACCTTCTGGGCCTAGATGTGTACTCAACCTACAACGCCAAATTTATGAATAAAGACCTATCCAATTTTCTCGAACCAAGCAAATACAACCCCGCAATAAATTGCGGGGCTAAATATTTAGCCCCGTGTTTCACACGGGGTTCAAGTTGCACCTCGTTTGCGGGCAAATACCCTGCTGATTTCCTGAAGTTTCCGCCGGCCGTAAAGATGCCGGCCTGGCATCTGGTGGGCGGCAAGGATTTGCTTGACGAATCCGAGCTGACGGGCACAGAACCGGATGATGGTTATCCGGTACTTTTACCGGACTGGATTAAGCAAGACGGGCTTAAATGCCTGAAAGTGAAACTTCGCGGCGATGATTCCTCCTGGGACATAGATAGACTGGTGCGGGTCGGCAAAATCGCACTCGAGAATGACGTGCTTTGGCTGACCAGCGATTTTAACTGCACGGTTACCAATCCCGACTACGTAAATGATATTCTGGATAGGTTGATGCTGGAACATCCGCGCATTTATCAGATGATTCTCTATGTGGAACAACCATTTCCGTACGAGCTTCAGGAAAATCAGATTGACGTTCACAGTGTTTCCGCCCGCAAGCCCCTATTTATGGATGAAAGCGCCCACGATTGGAAGCTAATCAGGCTTGGCCGACATTTGGGCTGGACAGGCGTCGCACTAAAGACCTGTAAGACCCAAACCGGAGCGATATTGAGCCTATGCTGGGCCAAGGCTCACGGAATGACGCTGATGGTGCAGGACTTGACTAATCCGATGCTGGCTCAAATTCCGCACGTCCTTTTGGCGGCGCACGCAGGAACGATAATGGGCGTCGAGACCAACGCAATGCAGTTTTATCCTGCGGCATCGGCGCCTGAAGAGGCGGTGCACCCCGGGCTGTACAGAAGACGAAATGGCCAAGTTGACCTATCGACATTGCGCGGCCCAGGATTCGGTTACAGAGTCAATGAAATTAAAAGGGATTTGCCCGAAATAGCGGCAAGTTTTGAAAAATAGAGTGTTTTTGTCTTGTAAAAGGAGCAAATGAAAATGGCCAAATTAAGCGCATTTGCGGATGAAGCGACAGACGACTTTCTGGGGCAGGTTAAATATCTTGCCGGCCGGCATGTGGGCTACATTGAGCCGCGATTTATCAACAAAAAGAACATTATGGACCTGAAAAAACGTGAGCTTGGCGATGCAAAGAAAATGATACAAGACCACAATCTAAAGGTAAGCGCCATCGGCTCACCGATAGGCAAGGTAAGGCTGGACGAGCCTTTTGGGCCCCAGTTAGACAAATTCAAGCACGCGGTCGAACTGGCCCAGCTCTTTGAAACGCCATACATCAGAATGTTCAGCTATTATGCCCCGCCAGGCAAAGACATCCACGACTGCCGCGAGCAGGTCATCGAGCGAATGCTCGCAAAGGTCGAGATTGTAAAAGATGCTGATGTTACAATGGTCCACGAGAACGAAACCCAGATTTACGGGGACACCGCAGAGAAATGTGTGGATTTGGTCAAGACCGTCAATTCGCCTAAGCTTCGGCTGGTATACGACCCGGGCAACTTCGTATGGGGACAGAAAATCACCGATAATGTCAAACGCTGCTGGCCTTTGATGAAACCCTATGTCGTCCACATCCACATAAAGGACTGGAAGCTCGGCGCAGGCGTGGGCAGTATCCCGGGCGAGGGCGACGGCCAAATAAAAGAGCTGCTCGCCGAACTGGCGGCCATCAATTACGATGGTTGTCTTACGATGGAGCCGCATCTTGAAGCCGGCGGCCAATTTGGCGGCTCTACCGGTCCGGAACTTTTCAGCCGGGCCATCGATGCTGTCAGAGAGCTTGCAGAAGAAGTCGGCCTGCCATGTGAGTAATGTTATCCAGACCCCACGTGAAACGTGGGACTAAATATTTGATACTTTATTTAGCCCCGCCTTTCAGGCGGGGTCCTGCCGCTCAGTGCGGTGGGCGGCAAGAAGACAGAAGGGAACAAAATATGAAGATGTGGAACTTCGGGATAGTCGGCGCCGGGCTGATAGCAGATTTTCACGCAAGGGCAATCGCCGATATCCACAACGCAAAATTGCTCGCATGTTGCGACACAATTGCAACTCGCGCCCAAAAATTGGCGGATAAATACCGCTGTAAGCCCTTCGCAGGCTGGCAGGAGATGCTGAAAAGCAAAGAAATCGACATCGTCACCATCGCTACGCCGAGCGGAGCACACATGGAGCCTGCTATTGCCGCTGCAAAGGCGGGCAAACACGTAATATGTGAAAAACCGCTGGAGATTACGCTTGAGCGAATTGACGCCATGATTGATGCCCACAAAAAGGCAGGGACACTCTTGGGCGGAGTTTTCCAAAATCGGTTCGCCGATGCTCAGACGGCTCTTAGAGAAGCCATAAAGTCGGGACGATTCGGCGTAATAACTTACGCCGGGGCATACGTTCCCTGGTGGCGCAGCGACGAGTACTACAAAGACTCCTGGCACGGCACGTGGAAATTAGACGGCGGCGGGGCGCTGATGAACCAATCCATCCACATGGTGGATATGCTGTGCGACCTGATGCCGCCCGTTGAATCGGTGCAGGCTTTTGTCGCGACACTGGGGCATCCACAAATCGAGGCGGAGGACACTGCGGTTGCGGCTTTGCATTTTGCTGACGGTGCTCTGGGCATTATCTACGGCACGACTTCTTCGTATCCCGGCCAGTTCAAGCGCTTTGAAATTACCGGCACAAAGGGCACGGTCATTTACCTGGAAGACAGTTTGACGCTCTGGCAGTTCGCCGATGAAAAACCGCAGGACGAAGAAATTCGCAGAAAGTTCGGCAAAGTGAAAGGCTTAGGCGGCGTAGCTGACCCAGCAGCCATTCTGCACGAAAATCATACCCGGAACTTCAAGGCCTTTATAGATGCGCTGGAAACGGGCGGCGATTTCTGCCTGAGCGGAACCGAGGCCCGCAAGGCGGTCCAACTGATACTGGCGATATACAAAGCCGCAGAGGACCAAAAACTCGTCAGGCTAACTTGACACATCTTTTATCGCTGAGTTCGCAGAGGGCGCTGCGTCTACAATTCTAAACTTTTGCTCGGCGATCTCAGCGTTCTCGGCGGTTAAAGCCGTCTGTCCCGCAGGACTTGAATCAATCGTTGCTCCCGCCTTTGGCGGGTTGACAGCGGGACGGTGTTTATTCAACTGAAGAACCGACGGTTTCTCTCGGGCAAACCTCGGGCCTCGGCCTGTAATTATCTCTTTCTGCTCTCTAACAAAGTCTATGTACTGCAATAGGGCCCAGGCGCTATTATCCCATCTCATCTGGTAACCCCTCTGATGGGCTTGCTTTTCCATCCGCAGACGTTTATCGGCGTTGAAGACAAGATAGTCCATCGCCCCGGCGATTTGGTCAATTGACGCCTCGCCGGGATCCACCAGAATACCGCGGGCATGTCGGCCAATAACAACTCCGCCTGGACAGGGCTTGTTTGAATGGATCAGCTCCACCGCGTATCTAAACTTCGTTGCTATCGCCGCTCGGCCTGATCCAAGTGTGTCTGCAAGAATGCCGCTCGATATTTGCTGCATATCCAGATACGGCAGCACCATCACATTAGTTGCTCCGTAAAGATTCAACAGGGCGGTCTCTTCCAGAAAAGCATCAAGAAAGACCACATCATATTGCTCGAAATCTGTAGCGCCGAAATCCTTGACTTTACACCATCTAAGCCCGGAATCTTCCAGAGTCTTGTGCAATATGTCCTGGAATTCTTGATACGGGCGTCCGCCGTCCGCCCTTATGAACTCGGGGTGGTACTGGCCTGCAATTAGATAGACTATCTGCCTTCTCTGAGCTTCCGTGCAGGATTCCTGAAGGAACCTGCCGTAGGCCCGGATACCGTACTGGATTCCCTTATCGGGAGAAAGAA
>JAFNGF010000404.1:327-15273 GCA_017885385.1 Planctomycetota bacterium | reverse complement strand
GCCGTGGTCGATGTGCTTGAGCTTGGCCGGATCGATCCGATAGGCGTTCGATTCGAGCATCACAATCGCGCTTTCGGTGGTTACGATAAGCCCCTCGCTGAGCTGAGCAAGGTCCTGCAGCGATTTTCTCTGATGTGGATCGGGCTCGTCCAGAACGGTGTGCAGATATACCAGTGTCGTCAGACCTCTCTCAGTAAAAGCCTTTGCCAGCTCGACGAAATTCGTGCCCTGCCCGTCATTTCGGTCTTTGTCGGGGTCCAGTCCGTATTCGTGCTGGAGTACGACAACGGTCGGATTGGATGCCTCTGCGGCACGGGTGGAGATATGCGTGATAATATTGCGCCACGACTGCGGATCGTACTGGTCAATAACCAGGTCCACAGGAATATCGTATGGCCCGCTGCCGTTATCAATCGCTGCAATCCTTATATGCCCAACTTCACCTGTAAAATGTGCCAGCGCCGTGGCGAGGTCGCGGGAAAACGTGCCTATTCCACATTTCCTTGGCGGATACGTACTAACAATTCGGATGTTATATGCCACAACAAGCTCCAATTTAGAATTGAGAATTCAGAATGNNCATCGCTGCTATCACGCCTCTGACGTAGCCGACCGACTCGGCCAGTCCCGGCAGCGGGTCGTCGGCGTCTTTCTCGTATTCGAAAGCCACGACACCAGTGTAGTTGATTTTCGACAGTGTTCGCAGAAACTTCGGAATATCAATCACACCTCGGCCAACTTCCACCGCCTGGCCTTTGGCCGTCGCTACCGACTCGTCTTTGATATGCACATCCAGCAGCCGGTCGGCGAATTTTTCAGCCGAGACCGACGGATCCTCGCCCGCTCGCATCGTGTGCCCGATGTCGTTACAAAGGCCGATTCGCTTGTCCAGGTCTTTGATTCTTTCGTAAACGCTGGCCGGCGTCGGATAGTTCTTGTCGCCCGGGCCGTGATTGTGAATAGCTACTTTAATGTCGTACTGCTGAACCTTCCGGTTAACCAAAGCCAAAAGCTCAGGAACAGGCGCCCCGATAATAACTTTCATCCCGGCTGCTTTGGCATAATCAAAGGCGAGATTCACCTCCGCCTGGTCTTTCATATATATTACGCCCCCACCATAGAGTTCCAGCCCGGCGTTTTTGACTTTTTCTGCCGCCTCGGCTATCTGCGCGGGGCTGCTCTCTAACGGCAGATGCATGCTTTTTAGCGCAATATATTTTAAGCCGAGCCGGCGTGTCATCGCCAGGGTCTTATCGAGATCAAACTTTCTCAGGGTATAAGAGGCCAAGCCCAGCTTAAGCTGCTTGTCACTTGCGCGGGACGCACCGCGGGCATAATCGTTAGCCGAACCGCCGGTAGCTGCCGCTATTGAAGCGGCGGTCCCCGCGCCTAATATTTGCAGAAATTGCCGCCTGTTGTGTTTCTTATCCATCTTTGCCGTCTCCCATTTCAATTCTCAATTCTCAATTGGGCTTCTGCCCATACTTGCGAGTCTCCGTTGAGCATTAACAGTAAAGGTAATGCCGCAAAAACGCAAGCAAATTCACGTTGCAGATAGCCGGCACAGTTGGTATTATTATGGGTCGTGCCGACAGAACCTGAAAGCAAAAGCCAAACAGACAAGGCAGGAAAAGATGCTAAAAATCACAGAAACTAAAAAGGCAAACTGTCAAAATCGCCGCCAGTTCCTGAAAAATTCGGCGATCACGGCAGCAAGCACTATTTTTGCCGTACCAATGATTGTTCCCAAGTCGGCCTTCGGCGCCAACGCCCCCGGTGAGCAAATCCTGGTGGGCTGTATCGGCGTTGGACGGATGGGACTATCTGATATGAAGGAAGTGCTGGGATTTAAGCAGGTCCAGGTCGTCGCCGTCTGCGACGTGGATTCCAAAAGGGCAAATTATGCCAGGCAATTGGCCGAAACACACTACAGCAGACAAAGCTCCGCCGGTACTTACAAAGGCTGTACTGCCTACAGAGACTTCAGAGACCTTATCGAGCGAAAGGACGTTGATGCGGTGATGATTTGCACGCCCGACCATTGGCACGCGCTTCCGGCAATTGCGGCGGCAAAAGCCGGCAAAGACATCTTCGTGCAGAAGCCCCTGACTTTAACGATACAAGAAGGACGCGTGCTCAGTGATACCGTTCGCCGCTATGGCAGAGTCTTTCAGGTCGGAAGCCAGCAGCGCTCTGAATCGAATTTTCGGTTCGCCTGCGAATTGGTTCGAAATGGGCGGATCGGCAAGCTGCAGCAGGTGTTGGTGGGCCTGCCGACAGACCCGGCTGGCGGGCTGGAAGCACCTATGCCGGTTCCTGAAAACCTGGACTACGATACCTGGCTGGGACCTGCGCCGTGGGCGGAGTATACCGAAAAACGAGTCCACCCACAAAAAGGCTATGACCGGCCNNAATCCAGGATTACGGCGCCGGCATGATAACCGGCTGGGGCGCCCACCACAACGACATCGCTCAGTGGGGCATGGGCACAGAATACACCGGCCCGGT
Source organism: Planctomycetota bacterium (assembly GCA_017885385.1). Classification (GTDB taxonomy): domain Bacteria; phylum Planctomycetota; class Phycisphaerae; order Sedimentisphaerales; family Anaerobacaceae; genus JAFNGF01. The sequence continues at coordinate 12,765 of JAFNGF010000404.1, read as the reverse complement.
TGAAATCCAAGGCCGGGCGGAATACCCTAAAGACGGACTGTGGGACGTGCACGGCGCATTCCGCATCGAATATGTTTATGCCAACGGCGTCAAGCTCGTCTGCGCGGACGACAAAAAAAATAAGCCGGGGGTACTGTTTCAGGGCACAGAAGGTTGGGTATCCGTTGATCGCGGAAAGATTGACGCTCAGCCTAAGTCGCTGGTGACTTCGACCATAGGCCCGGACGAGGTCCATCTATATCAGAGCAACAATCACAAAGGCAATTTCTTTGAGTGTATAAAGTCGCGGACTGAAACCGTTGCCCCGGTCGAAATAGCCCACCGCAGCTGCACCATCTGCCTGCTGGGTGACATCGCTATGAGGCTCGGCCGAAAGTTGAAATGGGATCCCGAACGGGAACGATTCACCAACGATGACCAGGCGAATCGGATGCTCTCCAGGCCGATGCGAAGCCCATGGTCCGCCTAGTGCGGATAAGAAAATCAAGAAAATGCGAGTAGCTGCTTTCATTCTTGCATGCACGTTGAGTGCTTCGGCGCAGCCGGGGCCGCAGGAAGTGTCGGCTCGGCTGGACAAGGACCAGGTGCAAGTCTTTGTTGCCGGAAAACTTTTTACCTGCTATAAGTTCGCCGCATCTGGGAAGTATCCATATTTTTGGCCGGTAAATGGGCCGGCATCCGGCAAATCCGTCACGACAGAAACATCGGAGCCGTATCCGCACCATCACTCATTGTTTTTCGGCTGCGACCGGGTCAACGGCGGCAATTACTGGCAGGAAGGCAACGAACGCGGTCAGATTGTCTCGATAGGGCCGAAGATAATCCAGGACTCAGGCCGGCAAGTCGTCTTTACCGATAAATGCCTCTGGCAGCGAAGCGGAGAAAAGCCCATCATTCTGGATCTGCGCCGCGTAGCTGTCAGTTCGCCGAGCGAAACTATTCGATTCATCGACTTTGAAATCACACTCGATCCCCTGACAGACATCCATATCTTAAAGACGAATCATTCATTATTCGCCGCCCGTGTGGTGCCTGAGTTAAGTGTCAGCTCCGGCGGCACGCTGATCAACGCCGAGGGGAAAACCGGCGAGAAAGGCACATGGGGCGTCGCTTCGCCGTGGTGTGACTGCTCGGGCACGCGAAACGGCATGACTGAAGGCATCGCCATTTTGCAGCATCCCCCGATTTATCGGGGCTGGTTCCCCTGCAAGTGGTTCACTCGCGATTACGGATTCTTCTCACCGACACCGATGTTCTGGCTCGAAGAGGGACAACTGGAGATACCAAAGGGCGAAACGCTCACTTTGCGCTATCGGGTCATCATACACAGCGGCGATGCAAAAGCAGCAGATATAAACGCGCTGTTTAAGCAGTACACGCAGCAGGCAAATTCACCGCTCAGCGAGCAGAAAACGCTTAGATAAAAGGTCGTGAACAGTATTTTCTGCTGGCCCCGCGCTTGCGCGGGGCGGTTAGCCCCCGCCTCTCGGCGGGGGACCCCGGCCGGTGGCCGGGGCTAAAGCGATGCCGGGCACGAAATAGGCTTGGGCGTAGGACGTCTTGCCGGTAAAATGCTACGGACAAGCACCCGTCTCGAGCCGGGTCGAGAGATATTTAGCCCCGCAATTCATTGTGGGGTCTCGCCCGGAATGAGCGCACATACAAGACGAGGAACGAACAAGGATGGTTGGAGTTACCTCTAAGCCGAATACTGAAGAGAAATTAGAGCTGCTCAGTGCCGATGCACAGTATGATTTGGCCTGCGCGTGCGGCTGTAGCAAAAATGAGCATCGCCGGCGAAGCGACCAGGGCAAATGGATATACCCGGTAACACTTCCAAATGGGGGCAGGAGCACGCTATTTAAGACATTGATTTCGAATGTCTGCACCAACGATTGCAAATACTGTCCGCTCCGAGAAGATATGGACATTCGCCGATGTAGCTTAGGGCCGGACGAGACGGCGAGAGTATTTCTGGATTATTATCATCAGCGGAAGGTCTTTGGCCTATTTTTGAGCTCGGGCGTTTTGGGCTCGCCCGATGCGACTATGGACAGGCTAAACTCAACCGCGCATATTTTGCGAAAAAAGTACCGGTTCAAAGGCTACATCCACCTAAAGATAATCCCGGGCGCCAGCGATGCGGCGATAGAACAGGCGCTTTCACTGGCCAGCGCGGTGTCACTGAATATCGAAACGCCGGGCGAAAAAAATCTGGCAAGGCTGTCGAGCAAGAAAAGATATATCCCCGACATAATCGAGCCTATGAAGCTCATCAGCAGATTGACCGCCGCCGGGTCAAAATACCAGCGGACAAAGCAAACAACGCAATTCATCGTGGGGGCGGCCGGCGAATCGGATGCAGAAATCGTAAAGTACGTTCGGGCTTTGTATGACAGGCTGAATATGCACCGAGTATATTTCAGCGCCTATCAAAAGGGGCTGGGCGATGCGTCAATAGCCGGCGAGCTGGCCGGCCAGGAGAAGCCGGCGGATGTTTTTATGCGCGAGCATCGATTGTATCAGGTGGACTTTCTGTTTCGCAAATATGGCTTTGCGGAATCCGACATTATTCTCGATAATAATGGAAATCTACCCCTGACCGCCGATCCGAAAGAGGCGTGGGCGATGCGAAATCCGGATGTGTTTCCGGTAGATATAAACCGGGCATCGCGATTTGAGCTTCTGAGGGTGCCGGGACTTGGGCCGATCACGGTAAAGCGGATTTTGCAGCAGCGAAAAACAGCAAGGATACATCGCATCGAAGACATAGGCAAAGTAGGACTTAAACTGGAAAAAGCCGGAAAGCATCTGTCTTTTTGAAAAGCGATGACTCTTGCGTTTTGCGGTGTGCAGCTCTACAATCGAATTTTCTATTTGGCGCCCAAGCCGCCGATAAAGAAATCAGGCGAAGAAACCTCTGCCAAGTCACCAGGCGAGGATTTCCATTTTTGATCAGAGAATCATAGCAAAATAAGGTGAGCCAACTATGGCCAAATTAGCTGGAAAGCATTCACGAAAGGCAGGGCTTCCGCCGGGAGCGCTGGTCCATACCGGCGAGAGAAAAACACAAACACCCAGAATCATGCTCTTTGACTATGACGAGCAAAACTTCCAGGAAAAACAGCCTACCCGGATTGAGGAGTGCTTTCCCTTCAAAGAAACTGCGACGGTAACCTGGATCAATATTGACGGCCTGCACGACGTGGGGTTAATCGAAAAACTCGGCAGACAATTTGAGCTGCACCCCCTCATACTGGAAGATATTCTAAGTACAGAGCAGCGTCCGAAACTCGAGGACTATGATAAGCATCTATTTATCGTGGTTAGAATGCTCACCTACAATGGCCAGGCAGATTCGGTTGAAGCCGAGCAGGTCAGTATGGTGGTGGGAGCTAATTTTCTTACTCCGTTTCAGGAAACCGTCGGAGACGCGTTCGACGTGATAAGGGACAGAATTAGAAATGCGAAAGGGCGTATCCGGAAAATGGGAGCCGACTACCTCGCCTATTCATTAATAGACGCCATCGTGGATAACTACTTTGGAATCCTGGAGAAACTTGGCGAGAAAATCGGGTCTGTGGAAGAAGAGTTAGCAACGAGCCTTCAGGAATCTTTACGACTATACAATACAGCTTATGGATACCATCGAGACCTTCCAGCAATGACCGTTGCAGCAGTGGCGATGCTAAGCCACTTTAGGTAAAAGAAATGGTTGTAATAGTTGGAGGAGTAGCAAATGTTTGTGCAACAATTCTTCGTCAAAGGCCTTGCCCATAGTTCTTATTTACTTGGAGGCTCAAACACGTGTGCGATCGTTGATCCCCGGCGTGACATTGAGATCTACCTGGAGGCGGCCAACGAGATGGGACTGAAAATCAGCCATATTTTGGAAACCCACCTGCACGCGGATTTTGTCTCTGGGCACATGGACTTAGCCGAAAAAACCGGCGCAAAAATTTACGCTCCAAAGGCAGGAAAATGCGCATTCAAGCACATCAAAGTTGCACAAGGTGACAGGTTCAAGATCGAGGATATGCAGATTCAGGTTCTGGAAACTCCGGGGCATACTCCTGAGCATGTTAGCTATGTCGTAATTGATAGAGCCCGCGGTCAAGAACCGGTATGCATTTTCTGCGGCGATACTCTGTTTGTAGGTGATGTAGGCAGACCCGACCTTTTTCCTGGCAGAGCAGAAGAATTAGCCTCGAAGCTTTATGACAGCCTGCACTCCAAATTGCTCGCCCTGCCTGGCTTTTGTGAAGTGTACCCAGCCCACGGCGCGGGATCACTCTGTGGCAGAGCTATGGGTGCCAAACGCACAAGCACCATCGGGTATGAAAGAAAACATAACGCCGCCTTAAAGATTAAAGATAAAGCCGAGTTCATTAAGTCTCTTACCACAGATATGCCTGCCGCGCCGGACCATTTCAGCCGATGCAGTGCCATTAACGGCAAAGGGCCCGCATTGATATGTGACCTGCCGATGATGTCGCCGTTGTCTCCTCGGCGGTTCAAGAAAATGGCGGCCAAGACCAATGCTATAGTTCTCGACATTCGCAGTTACGAAGCATTTGGCGGTCAGCATATTCCAGGTGCTTATCACATCGACTTTGGTGGTAATTTTGCCACGTTTGCCGGCTGGGTACTTCCGCCAGCAAAAGATATCCTGATTGTCACGGACTCATTCGAACAGGCACAGCAGGCTAACACCTGGCTCAGACGTGTCGGACTGGATCGGGCAGTCGGCTATCTTGATGGCGGGATGTTTGCCTGGGCAAAGGATGGATTGCCGACAGGGCATGTCCAGCAACTGTCCGTGGAGCAACTGCACGCAATGATTGCCAAGCGAAAAGCCGTGACCTTGGTCGATGTGCGGGCGCCGCGTGAATTTCAGACAGAGCATATTGAGGGGGCGGTCAATGTCCCGGCACCGGACCTCAGGACGCGCTATAAAGAGTTGGCCAGGACTAAGCCAGTCGCCTTGATATGCAGCACCGGCCATCGCTCGAGTTTGGGCGCCAGCATCTTGAAGCAACACGGATTTAGGGACGTCTACAATGTCGCTGGCGGCATGACCGGTTACAGTGCTGCGGGCTATGCTGCACAATGCCCACTTTGTGTAGCCCCGCATGTGCCAGCGTTCACAGGAAAGAAACCGCCATAAATATTTTAGCTGAAAAATGTGCGAGTGATTATTGTTCGGTGCTAAGGAGCAAACCGCGATGGAGTGGCTTAGAGCAGACCAGTGGTCGCCCTATGTAGTGGGTGCGGGTATTGGTATTCTCAGTTGGCTATCTTTTTTGCTGTCGGACAAACCGCTGGCATGTTCAACAACCTTTGCCAGAACAAGTGGAATGATTGAGAGACTATTCAGGGGCAAAAAAGCCCAGGACAGGCCATATTATAAAAAATTTCCGCCGGTGATTGACTGGCAGTGGATGCTTGTCTTAGGAGTGATAATCGGCGCGTTTATCTCCGCGAAACTTTCCGGCCAGTTTCAGCTCAGTTGGGTGCCGAGTCATTGGCAGGCGGCGGTGGGGAGTACGCCGTTTGTTCGCTGGATAGCTGCGCTAATTGGTGGAATAATCATGGGTTTTGGCGCACGCTGGGCAGGCGGCTGCACCAGTGGTCACGGCATAAGCGGGACACTGCAGCTGGCAATAAGTAGCTGGCTGGCCGCGCTCAGCTTCTTTATTGCAGGGATACTGACAGCGATGCTTATTTTTAGAGTCCTACTCACGTAGAAAAGGACCCGCGAATGTTGAAAAAGATTCATTGCCACAGTTCCTTTCAACTATGCCTGGGTCTTTTGACCGGCGTCGTTTTTGGCTTTCTGCTGCACAAAGGTGGTGCAACCAGATATGACGTCATCGTTGGACAGTTGCTGCTGACTGACTTTACGGTGGTTAAGATAATGCTATCGGCGGTGGTCACCGGCATGATCGGGGTACACGCCCTGAAGAGTGTAGGATTGGCACGACTGCACGTAAAGTCCGGGTCATTTGGCTCGAGCGTAATCGGTGGACTGATTTTTGGAGTCGGATTCGGTGTGCTGGGTTATTGCCCAGGTACTGTGGCAGGGGCTGTCGGTCAAGGGTCCTTGGATGCCCTCTTTGGTGGTTTTGTCGGCATACTTATAGGATCGTGGCTTTTTGCAGCTATGTATCCGAAGCTAAGAGAAATCCTGAATAAAGGCTACTTCGGCGAAATTACTCTGCCTGAATTACTGGGTGTAAATGCGTGGGCGGTAATAGCACCCTTATCCGCAGCTATTATTACCCTACTTTTCTGGATGGAAAAGTCTGGACTTTAGTTCGCCCTATAGTGACTATGTGGCGGCTTTTATCCAGCTAAGGACTCCCATACATACGTCAGGGCGGCAGCAGACAAAAAATTGTAGGTTATGGCAGTCATCGCGATTTACATGGTCGCCCGGTCTGCAGGGGACGAAGGGCTTTGAAAGCAAGCAGGACTTGCGCAGTAACAAGCTAAGGAGGACAAACTATGCTGGTTTTGTTCATTTTGACGCTAACTGTATCATTCATCGTGGTCAGAATCGGGGCAATCGCATTTCAGTTGACAGGACTTGAGTGGTCTTTGGCAAAATTCCAGGCGTTATCCTGCTTTTCGGGGACGGGATTCACGACAAAGGAAGCAGAGTTGATCACCGGCAATAAACAAAGACGGCGGATTGCTTCTGCTCTCATGGTCTTGGGCAATGCAGGTTTGGTTATCATGATCGCAACGCTCGCCAGCTCGTTCGTTCCTCAAGAAACCATACTTTCCAAGTTGTCGAAATCATTTCTGCCATTTACGATACAGCCTTCTGTCGGGATATGGGTCAATCTGGCGATTATTGTCGTCGCTGTTTACGCAATATATAAGGTTTTCACGCACGAAAAACTCGCGAGACACCTCACAAATTTCCTGCGAAAGAAGATTATCAAAAAGGATATCTTCAAAAAAGTATCTTTTGAAGAACTTTTGCTGGCGACTGGCGGCTATGGCGTTTCAAGAGTTGCTGTTTGCGCCGGCAGTCCCGTGTTAGACAAGACACTTTCGCAGTCGGAACTGAGAAGGCATGATATTACAGTGCTGGCAGTAGTCAGAGGCGCCGAAACGATGCCCAATCCCACCGCCGATACGAAAATTCTTTTAGGCGATGAGCTAATATGTTTCGGAAAATTGGAAAACATTCGCAATAGGGTATGTATGAATCCTTGATGGTAGCTGCCCAGTAGGCTCGCCGGGAAGGATCAGCATGGATAACATGTTGCTTTTTAGCTCAATAGTCTATGCGTGGGTTCTCCTGCCGTTACTAATATTTCTCGCCAGGATTGCGGACGTCAGCATAGGCACGGTACGACTGATATTTGTATCCAGAGGATTCAAATATCTGGCCCCTGTGGTGGGCTTTTTTGAGGTCCTCATTTGGCTTTTGGCTATTGGCCAGATTATGAAGAATCTGTCCAATCCTGTCTGCTACATCGCCTATGCAGGCGGCTTCGCAATGGGCAACTACGTGGGCATGTACATAATTGAGAAGCTATCATTAGGCTTGGCGCTGATAAGGGTTATCACCAAAAAAGATGCGGGGCCGCTGGTGGAGTGTCTGAGATCCGAAAACTATGGGGTCACAAGCATTGATGGGCATGGCACCCGCGGCGAAGTGCGGGTAGTTTTCACAATCGTTCCACACCGAGAGGTGCAAAGTGTGGTGGATTTGATTAAAAAATTTAATCCTCAGGCATTTTACTCGATAGAAGAAGTCCGCCATGTCGAAAAGGGAGTATTCCCTGTCAGAAAGTACTGGCTCAATCTAAGCTTGCTGAGGGAATTCCGAAAAGGCAAGTGAACCGATTGTTCTGGCCCAACTGCTGCGGTCAAAAACTTTTGTGCCGTACAGACACACACAACGCCCACTGGCTGCCAAGCTGCAAAAGCTAATTTGGGAAAATTTGTTGCAATTTGCGCTGTTGGTCGTTAGTATTCCGCTGAAACCAGTTATGGTTGAAATTTGTCGCGGGGGCGAGGTTTTAGAAAATGGCTGAGCCGAGCGGAAGTGGTGCTAAAGGCCCCGATCCAGTCGGGACTGTCAGCAAAGAGATACGTGAATATGTTGACAGCCTCAGCAACGAGCACCGGATGCTGGTCGTGCTTAAGGCACAACTATATGACGGCACATGGGAGCCGATGCTGGATGACCTGCGAAATCGCTTAGCCGGCAAGCCATATATATTTAAGCTGGTAAACCGAATACAAGACGACATAAAACGAATCGAACAGATGCAAGAATTCGAATCTGAGCACAATACTGATTTGGCCGACTACGTGGAGCTGCGGTGACCTTTTTGAGGGTATGAAAATGCTGAGCGCAGGGCGATGTGTATTGATCTTGACCGTGGGGCTTTCGGTTTTGTCTGCTGCGGCTAAAAGCTTGGCAGCAAACGATGATTCGCACTGGCTTGTCTCCCCGGAGCTGCTCAAGCACGCTAATCTGAGACTCACGTGGCAGAATCAACTGCCGCTCAAAAAGGGCGAGACCCTCGAGCGTCTTTGCCTTCGGGACAATTATATCTACGCACTTTCGGACAAAAATTTCCTGGCTTGTCTGGATAGGCAGAAGGGCAGCATGATATTCGGCCGGTCGATTGCACCGGCTGGTTTTGTCGTGCTCGGCCTCGATCTTTACAAAGATGACATTATAGCCATAATCGGCAACAACATCGTTGAGCTGGATTCGAGATTGGGCACTGAGCGTAGAGCCAGGCCGTTGGAATTTGCCGTAACGTGCCCGGCGGCTCGCAACAGCTCATTTTTCTACTTGGCGGCTGTAGACCGGCGTTTGCACGCGCTGCACGCCGATAATAGGGTTCAGGTCTTCGAGGTGGCTGCAAAGAACGACTCGATGATTACTTCGATTATCGCAGATGACAAGTTTGTTATCTTTGGGACCGACGCCGGTAACGTGATAGGCGTTGCGCCGGACAAGCCTTATCAACTGTGGCAGTTTAACGCCGCAGATGCAATTGCCGGGTCTTTGAAGCGAGACGGGATGTCGTTATTCTTTGCCAGCAAAGACACAAACCTTTACAGACTCGATATGGTGGATATGCTTACGACCAAGCTCGCCTGGAAACAGCAAATGCCGGGGCTGCTCCAGAAAGAGCCGCGTGTTACCGCAGCGGCTGTCTATCAGCCCGTCCTGAGCCGGGTCGAAGGATATGCCGGCGGCGAAGGCTTGACGGCGGTAGACAAACAGAGCGGCAAATATATGTGGTCGCTGAAAGAAGGTGCCGACTTACTGGCGGAGGCGGCGGGCAAGGCTTATATTATCACCAACAGAAAAACCCTGGCGGTAATGGACAACAGCAATGCAAAGAAGCTGTATGTGGTGAATTTCGCCGACGTCTCAAAACACGCGGCCAATACGACCGATTCCAAAATCTATATCGCTGATGAACGCGGCCGGGTTGCGTGCTTGGAACCAAGTGAGCAGTGAATGATTGTTAATAAAATGGAAAAAGCCACAGAGTACACAGAGTTCACGGAGAAGAAAAACATAAGCTCTGAGTTCTGTCCGTCAGGGGCCGCAGGTCCACACCCGCCGGACCTGAGCGGCGTGCTCTCTGTGGCAAAATTAGGATTTGGCAAACAGATTAGGAGAAGGAACCGAAATGGACGTCAAAATTAAGACAGCATTGATCAGTGTTTCCGACAAAAACGGCGTTGTAGACTTTGCCAAGAAGCTAATCGCGATGGGCGTAAAGATAATCAGCACCGGCGGCACCGCCAAGAAACTTGCCGAGGCGGGCGTCAATGTGGTCGGCATTGAGTCGGTCACGGGCTTTCCGGAAATGATGGATGGCCGAGTAAAAACGCTCCATCCCAAGATTCACGGGGCTCTGCTGGGTCTGCGAGATAAAGCCGAGCACATAGCGGCGATGCAGGCTCACAATATTGAGCCGATCGACCTGGTCTGTGTGAATCTTTACCCATTCGAGCAGACTATTGCCAAGCCGGACTGCACCGTGGAAGAGGCGATCGAAAATATCGACATCGGCGGGCCAAGTATGCTTCGCTCGGCGGCCAAGAACCACAAGTTCGTTACTGTGGTGACGCAGGTCAGCCAGTACGGCAAAGTCATCGAAGAGATGCGAAGAAACGGCGGCGCCGTGAGCGAACAATCGCGCAGCGACTTTGCACGGGCGGCCTTCGAGCTGACCGCCTCGTATGATGCCGCCATTGCAAAATATCTGGCCGGCCGGGCCGGCGTAGAATATCCCGGCAGAGTTTCAATCGCGCTGACAAAGGCATCAGCGCTGCGGTATGGTGAGAACCCGCACCAGACCGCGGCCTTCTATAAGCTGCCATCGAGCGGTGAACCATCGGTCAGCGGTGCCACTTTGTTAGCCGGCGAGGTCGACATCAGCTTTAACAACCTCTTGGATGCCAACGCAGCCCTTGAGCTGATCAAGGAATTTGAAGAGCCGGCGGCCGTGGTAGTTAAGCACCTCAATCCGTGCGGCTGTGCCGTCGACGAAGATATTCTGGTCGCATACCGTAAAGCATACGAAGGTGACGTGACAAGCGCGTTCGGCGGTATTATTGCTCTTAATAGGAGCGTTGACGTAGAGCTGGCCAGAACGATTATGGAGTCTTACAGTCGATTTGGCAAAGCGCTGGGGGCTGAGGGTTTCTTCGCCGAGGTAATCGTCGCCCCGCAATTCCAGCAGGAGGCGGTTGAGATAATAAGGACGCTAAAAAGCTGGGGTAGCAGAGTTCGGCTGCTGCAGACGGGACCTATCGATAGAAAAAAGATCGACCGCAGCGAATACGATGCTCGCTGTGTGATCGGTGGAATGCTCCTTCAGCAGAGGGATTTAGCTGGCTGGGAGCCCGACCAATTGACCTATCCGACCAAGGCCAGGCCGACTGCCGACCAGCTCGCGGATTTGAGGATCGCCTGGCTTACCGCCAAGCACACCAAGAGCAACACTATAGTACTGGTCAAGAACAGAAAGATTATCGGCGTTGGAGCCGGGCAGATGAACCGAGTCGAGTCCGGCCTGATTGCCTTTAAGCACGCCGGCAAAGAAGCTAAGGGCTGCGCAATGGCGTCCGATGCGTTCTTCCCGTTCGCCGACAACGTGGAAAATGCCGCCGAGGCGGGCGTAGCTTGTATAGTTCAGCCGGGCGGCTCCAAAAAAGACGATGAAGTCATTGCCGCCGCCGACAAGCACGGCATCGCTATGGTCTTCACCGGCAAAAGACACTTTAGGCATTGATTTCGTATCGCGCCGTGCGTAAGTGGTGTTCGTTGGGCATTGGATCTAGTGCCCGCTTGATAAGGTAGCAGGCGCCGGATTCTGATCGGTTTTGGGCTGATTTTTTCACTTCCCACCGACGACAGTTACGGTTGGCGGCTGAAAACCGGGCAGCCGAGCAGGCGATTTGCCAGCACCGCGACTTCAGCGGAGTATTGCCGGACGATTCTTTCAAAGACAGATTCGTCGCCCTGATTAAATTTTTTGACGAGAAGCTCGTCATCGTTAATCTCGGCCATGACCACAATATTAGACCGCACATTGGCCGAAAACTTACAAAAAACCGTGAAAAAGCCAGCACGTGCTGGCTTGTGCCCACAGGGGCAAAAACGCCAATAGAACCTGAGTTTTCGCGGCATTTACGCTCGCATAGTGCTACTTTAACCGTTTTTCCCCAGGAATCGCATCTTTGTTCTTGACCGAACTGGTCTAGGTGTGTACAGTGTAATTACGTACAGTATATGGATATGTAGGTTTTTTTGTGAATGCTGTAATGAAAACCAGTATCGTAAAAATAGGCAATTCGCAGGGAATTCGCATCCCAAAGATTCTACTTCGTCAACTCCAGTTAACGGGCGAAGTAGAATTGACAGTGAAGCACAACCAATTGGTAATCAAGCCAGGCCAACGTCCGCGCCAGGACTGGGATGAGCAGTTTAGAAAAATGTCTGAGAGACGAGACGACCGGCTGTTAGATGAGGATGCTGTAAGCGTAACCAAATGGGACCAAGACGAGTGGCAATGGAAGTAAAACGCTTTGATGTCTACCTGGTCAACCTGGACCCAACTGTAGGCAAAGAAATAAAGAAGACCCGTCCCTGCCTGGTAATATCGCCTGACGAAATGAACAGGCACATTGCCACTGTGATTGTCGCTCCGATGACGACCAAAGTGCGGCAATATCCAACTCGTGTGCCCTGTCAATTCCAGGGAAAGCATGGGCAGATAGTGCTTGACCAGCTGCGGACGGTGGACAAAGTCAGGCTGGTTAGAAAACTCGGACGAATCAGCTCCAAAAACCAACAGGCCGTGTTAGGCATACTCGGCCAGATGTTTGCAGAGTGACCCCCCTACAATTTCTAAATCCTAATATCGAAATCCTAAACAA
>JAFNGF010000404.1:0-206 GCA_017885385.1 Planctomycetota bacterium | reverse complement strand
ATCTGGCTTAGCTTCTGCTCGCTGATTTTGCAGGTTCCTCTGGTGTCCACCAGTACCGAGACAGGCTGGGCTACTCCTATGGCATAAGATAGCTGGATTTCACAGGCATCAGCCAGGCCGGCGGCGACGACATTTTTGGCTACGTATCTTGCCATATAACTTGCGCTGCGGTCGACTTTGGTAGGGTCTTTTCCGCTGAAGCAGCC
>JAFNGF010000403.1 GCA_017885385.1 Planctomycetota bacterium | reverse complement strand
TCTCCGGCTGGGCCAAGTCAAACTCTACCGCGATGCCTGACTGGACAAACATCTTTGGCTTTACCGGTACTGACGACGCCAATCTGAGCGGTAGAAGCTTCGATATCGAGCTTCGAGGTGCACAGTTGCAGTTCTGCCTCCATGTGTACGGCTGGGAGGATAACATTCTCCCGCTCGATCTGGATTGGCATCACTTGGCGGCTACGTACGATGGTACGACCATCTCCTGGTATGGTGACGGTGCGTTCATCGGCAGTCTCGTGCGAACTCCTGCACTGAATACGGAGGATACTGTCCACATGGGTCAACGTGGCGACACCGGCGAGGCTGTCAACTTCTTCCCGGGCAAGGTTGATGATGTGAAGATCTGGAACCGCGCATTGACCGGGGCTCAGATTGCGTGGCTTGCCGGCCGGACTTCGACGTTCTCCATACCGGCTGATTTACATCAGGACAATGTGATTAACTTCAAGGATTTTGCCGTATTGGCTGATTCTTGGCTTGAGGAGCTTTTGTGGCCGTAATGGCATCGTTCATTGTTCACCGTTTATAGTTCATCGATGAACAACGAATCCCGATTTATCGGGAAACTTCGGGGCCTATGCCGACATGTCGGGATAGGCCCCGGTTATTTCTTAGCGGGACTTGAACGGACGAGCGCAATTCTCATAGGCGCCACGGACTTCTCATAGGTCGGGCCAGCATACCATTGGCGTCGGGGTCATCAACAAACTGTTCTTTGGCCGGGTCCCATTTGACCTTGCGCTGCAGCCGAGCGGCGATTTCCGGGATCAAGCCGAGGTAGGAAGCCTTGTGGCCGGCTTCTACCGGAGCTATAGGTTCTTGCCGCGTCCGGACGGCATTGAGGAAGTCAGCGTGATGACTGGTCGACCCGCCCAGGTGTATCTCATCGGGCTTGAGCTTAACCTGCAACAGAGACGGCGGTTCAGCCCAGATGCCTTCGCGGTTGACGTGCACCCAGCTTTTGTCGCCCTCGAATCGGCAGCCGTGCTTATTGGGATTGCCGCTGTCGGTGTATGTCATACGTAGGCCGCTTATATAAGTGAACTCGGCCTGCCAATCGTTAATATTGTCGGTGAGCCCGTCGTCTCGGTAAGTGCCTTTACACTCGACTTCAAACGGTTCGCTGCCCAGCGCCGGGCAGCCCCAATTGGCGATGTCAAGGTGATGGACGCCCCAGTTGACGATGAAGCCCGCGCAGTAGTCCCAGATCAGGTACCAGTCCGGCCAGGCTAATCGGCCCCCATTGTACGGCTTCATAGGCGCGGGGCCGACGTACATATCGTAATCCAGTCCCGGCGGGATCGGCTCTTCGGTGGGAGGCTTGCGATAGTCTCGCTTGTACTCCGGGCCGGGAGCACCTACCTTGACGGTATGGATTTTGCCGAGGTATCCGTTCCTGGCTATTTCGCACGCCAGCTGAAAGTTCCGCTCCGATCGCTGCTGGGTGCCGGTCTGGAAAACTCGCCCATACCTTCGCACCGCGTCACGCATCGCCTGACCTTCGACTACCGCCACGCCCGTAGGCTTTTCACAATACATATCTTTGCCGGCTTGGGCGGCGGCGACGGCAATTATCGCGTGCCAATGGTCCTGAGTGGCAATCACTACCGCATCGATGTCCTCACGGGCCAACAGGTCACGAAAGTCGTTGTACGCGGCACAGCCTTTGTCGCCGTAGTGTTGGTCAATCAGCTTTTTAGCCGTTTGTCGCCGGGCTTCAACGACATCGCAAACGGCAGCCATCCGAACGCCTGTGTTATTCAAGAACGCTTTGGTGTTGTGTGTACCCTGACCGCCGGCTCCGATGCAGCCCATTACGATACGGCCGCTCGGGGCAATGCTTTTATCCTTGCCTAAAGATGACGAAGACACAACGTACGGCAGGGCTGCCGCACCGGCGGCTATCTCACTTGCTTTTTTTAGCAAGCTGCGCCGCGTGATTTCTCTATGTGGTGACATTGACAGGTCTCCTTATTGACAATTGTAAATCTTAGCTTGCACTTGTCGCCCCTGCCCGCGCAGGAGCAAGCCTGTCCCCGCGAAGGCGGGGAGCCGTGGAGCTTTCGACCCGCTATTTTAATCCGGGTCTCTGGCATAGTCTAACAACTTTCTGAAGGTTTTTTGACGCCCAAATGAACATATCTGCGCTATTTTACGTATAAAAATGCGTTTTACCGGCCTCTGCGTCCGCGGGGACATTGATGGAGGAAAAAAATGATCAGGCGAAAAGCAGCTCGCTGCGCCGGCCGCGCGGCAGCAAAGTTTATCCGGAGGCTCTGGAAAGAATGGCGAATGACCATCTTTTTCTTAGTCTTCGTAGTAATCCCCGTCAAGTCAAGTCTTGCGGATTGGAACTGGGTTCCCACAGGCTCTATGAATCCAACCATCCTGGAGGGCGATCTCGTTTATGTGGATAAGCTGGCGTACGGGCCGAGGTTTCCGCTTACCCGATACCGGCTGGCAAAGTGGTGCGATCCTCAAAGGGGCGACATAGTAATTTGTCTTTCTCCCGCTGACGGCACAAGGCTGGTTAAGAGAATAGTAGGGCGGCCTGGGGACACCATCGAAATGAGAAACAACGTGCTCATTTTGAACCGAGAGCCGGTCACTTATGGAAAAATAGACCCCCAATGGATAGAATCTCTTCCTCGCAAGCGCAGGGAAATCAGCGTATTTGCCGCGGAAAATTTGGATGGCGCTATCCATCCGGTGATGAGCATCCCTTCGGTGCGGGCGATGCGGGATTTTGGACCGGTTGTGGCGCCAGAGGGCAAGTACTTTGTCATGGGCGATAATCGGGATATCAGTCAGGACTCCAGGTTCTTTGGATTTGTAGAAGGAAAGTCGATCCTGGGACAAGTAAAAGGAGTTATTGGGTCTATTAATATCACTGACTAATGGCAGCCAAGATTCAATAGATTCTTTGTCCCGCTGAAATAAATCATCTTGATTCTCGTCCTTTCCGCCCTCTTACCAGGCAGCACGCTACCCCCGAGATAGAGAAGATGTGGTCAATTTGCAGTCGCTCAGCAAGGGATGAGCCAACTGAACGCTTCTGCGCGTCGCTATCAACGGAATCGACCGACGCACTTATGACCAGACCATTTGCACGCTGGCCGAAGCAGTAAGCCACAGTGGCATTAGCCCATACGAGAGAGATAAAGCCATCCGCAGGGTTGCGAATCGTGTGTGATAACTAAAAGAGCAGGGCTGAAAAAACTGTTTGCATGAACCAGGCTGAATTAGGTAGAATAGTATCGCGCCAATCGTTTGGCGATGGCCGGCAAAGGTTTCTGTTACTGCTTAGTTAGCAGAGGTTGTACATTGGCAAGAGGTGACTTATGCAAAAAAGAGCCTTTACGCTGATAGAGCTTTTGGTGGTAATTGCCGTAATTGCCGTTCTGATGGCTATTCTCATGCCGGCTCTTAATAAGGCCCGCGAACAGGCTCAGCGTGCGGCCTGTAAGTCAAACCTGAAGAACTACGTGCTTGCCGTTCACATGTACTGCGGGGACAACGACGACAAGTTCTGCGACCCGCGCAGCTGCTATTTCTCGCAGACTACCCCTTATCCTGTAGAGGCCGGCATCAGCAGTCCCATCCATCTGCGTTGGTGCAATGGAGACCTGTACTTGAAAACCCACCCGGAATATGCTGGTCCATTCTACAGTTATTTGCGGGATGCTCGGGCCTTTATCTGCCCGACATTTGCCATTATTGCCAGGCGAGCTTCGCAGGATCACTTCTATACGGCAGACGCCGGCAGGATCAAGAACTATAAGCCCTGGTACAATTACACGATGAACGCCTATCTCGGCAGCCCGGACACCGGCATCAAGAATGCGAGGGTGCTGAAGCTATCCGAGGTGAAGCAGCCCGCGCAGACGTTTTGTTTCACCGAGGAAAGCGCTTTGGTTGACACGCAATGGAACGTCTCCGGGCTTAACGATACGTACATGATTCCGGGGTCTGATTCGATGATTGACAGTTGGCTGAAGCAATTCGGCAGCTACCACCTTATTAGGCCCGGCCCCGGCACAAACCCGACATTCTGGGACCTTATTGCCGGTTTTCATCACGCCCCATCGGGCGACCCGCTGGCCGGCAAAGGCAATTGTGCTTTTCTGGATGGGCACATTGACGCTTATCCGCGCGAGGACACGTTTCTGGTGGCCTGGCCGCACTGATAACGAATCAGGCTCAGTAATCCTTAAATCGCCTCATCCACTGCGGCCAGTCTTCGGGTTTGACGCCGCCGGCCTTGGTCCAGGGACCTGCTGTGTCAAAATCGCGGTGCCACTTCAACGTCCACAACTCCTTCAGTCCCACCTTCCTCACGGACCAATCCAGGAAAAGGCCGTTTACGAAACCATCGTGGCGGTTGATGCAAACGCCACGCTGGACTGCCGGCGGCGATACAGTGCCCCTTCTGAAGCGACTATCCGAAGGCCGGTCGCAATCGAGAAGCACGGGTATAGTGCCCCTGTTCAGCCTGAGGGAGAAGATGTTCAAGTCAGGAATTCCCGTCACAAGAAACGGACGCGTCTCTATCCCCTCCAGGGTTTGGAAACCCATGAACAACCACGGATTGTACCCGTAGCTACACAGAAACGGCGGAGGGGGGCTGGTAATCTCCCACGCTGTAAATGTTGAACCCTGCATGCCCAGTATATGTGGCCCCATTCGCGAGCCAAACCAAGCGACATAGTCGAATGGCTCGGTCCCTCCCGGTTTGGTCGCCATCGGGCAGCAGGCGATGCCCCGCGTTTCAGAATGGTGCAAAGAGACCCCATGTTCGCTTGGGTCATCCCGGCTAACGAATATGCCGCGGAGAAGCCATAGGGCCGATTCACCAGCCCACGCGCACGGAATCCGTCCCTGGTTATCGTCCACGTACAGGGCCAGCGTCGTTGCCCACTGTCTCAGGTTCGCCTGGCAGGCCGCGGCTTTGGCCTGCTTTTTGACCCGCTGCAGTGTGGGCAGGAGGATAGCCATCAGTAGCGCAATTATGGCAATCACCACCAAAAGCTCTATTAACGTGAATGCCTTGTGTCGTTCCATTTTGTCAGTAATCCTTGAACTTCCGCATCCACTGCGGCCAGTTTTCGGGCCTGACGCCGCCGGCTTTGGTCCACGGGCCACGCGTGTTGTATTCGCGATGCCACTTGAGCGTCCAGAGTTCCTTCAATCCCACTTTCCGCACCGACCAATCCATGAAAAGGGAATTGACGCCTCCGACGTGACGCTCAATGCACGCATAGTTCATCCTGTTCCCTGGCTCGGGACCGCATGCCCCCTCATATTCAGGGGGAATCCACTCGTAGTCGCCGAGGTAATACCATGCGATGGGGGACATACAATCAAAGAGCACGGGCACGCAGTCGGCATCCGGCACCAGGGACGTATTCCACATCCCGCGATAGCTCCGATAGTCGTGGTCCGCCTTGCCGATAAACGCGTTGAGGCCGTAACTGCCGAAGTACCAGACAAGAAATCCGGACTGACCTTGGGCGCAGTACCACCAGACTGAGAACTTGTCATCCGCCACAAGTATGTGTTCATAATCCAACTTACCAGGTTTTGTAGCCGGGCACAACCGTAGATCGTTGCAGTCACGGTAATAAGCCCGCATTTTATAGGGCCAATGTAAGCAGGATCGGTTATCCTGCATGAAGCTGGCGTAGTACGGAGGCCACCAGGGAAAGAACTTGCCGTCATAATCAGTGGTGTATGCGCAAAATGCGACACCCCATTGACGCAGTTTGGACTGGCAGGCCACGGCCTTGGCCTGCTTTTTAACCCGCTGCAGCGTGGGCAGCAAAATCGCCATCAGTAGCGCAATGATGGCAATGACCACAAGAAGCTCGATGAGCGTAAATGCTTTTTTTCGCATGGTCGGCTCGCCTCCATCAAAGGAGTCTTTTGACCGACATTTTTCTATTTTTCAGAGATGATGATCCGCGAGTAAGTGTATCTTTCCGGATTATAGCCCGATGGGCGCCGCCTGGCAAGAGATTTCTGCGAAATCTTTCGTCTTGAAACTAACCGGGATAGACCGGACTCTGCGGTTGCGCAACCTGGATGTTCTTATCAACTGCCGGGGTCAGCTCCGTCAGGTCAGCGATGACGTGCTCAAGGCCGGAAACCACTCTTGTCAGGTGGTCATAACTGATTTTGTCCGGAGTGTCTTCAGGTTCGTGGTAATAGGGATAGCGAAATGGAGCGGTATCGGTGATCATAATTGCCTGGTAACCTTGCTGCCAGAACGACCACTGGTCCGACCAGGCGACGCCTGGGACGATTTCCGGCACGGCTCCAGCCTCAGATGGAAACTGGCACTTTTCCCGGAACGAGGTAACCACCGTGTGCAGTAGTTTGCCAGAGGCAAAGTTGCTCACAAAGCCGATGAAGTTGCCGGTCGAAGGGTACATAAGGTTGAACGGGAACGGATATTTCTGGCTACCGGGCTGCTCAGTATAGTAGCCGATGCACTCCAGGCAGAGCATCGCGACGATATCATCGCCTTTTGCCCGGCAGCTTTTGGCGTAAATTAGGCTGCCCATTTCATCGGTTTGAAAGAATGGCGGCTCTTCGTTTGCAAACAAAACAAAGCGAACGGTCCGGGCGGGTGTTCTGTCCGCAAAGCAGCGGGCAAGGGCAAGCGTTGCTGCCACCGCCGAGGCATTGTCATTGGCGCCCGGACAGCCGAACACAGAATCGTAGTGTGCGCCGACGACCACAACTTGCTCGGGACATTTGGCCCCGATCACAGCGGCCTCAATGTTGCAGCAGATGCTGCCTTGTGCGCGGAATCTCTGCCGGCTGATTTTATAGCACGTCTTGTCAAGCGAGCTCTCGATGAAATCAGCGGCTGCGGCGAGGTTCCGGTGATGCCAGATGTTTCGCTGGCCGATTTGACCAGCGAGCTTCTCAACGTCGCGCTCCAGTTCGCTGCGCATCAATAGTTCAGCCGCGGTCAGGGGCGCAAGCTCGCCAGTGAAACTTTTGCCGGGCACATTGGTCATTGTCTGCTATACCTTTACAGGCCCGAACATTATAGCCGGCCTGATTGAGAAGACAAGGCAGTGCTAAGGTTGACACGGCAAAATGAGGGCGGTTTGGCGTGAACAGTCGAATTTGTACAATCGTATACACATTATAAAATCGCTTTGCTGCCGGCACCTCCGACTGGATCGGGGCCAATATCTGCGTTTATTTGCTCAAAAAGCAAGGAGAGAAAAATGCGGACCTACAACTGCACGCAAAAACAAGCGATCTGGCAATTCTTTCTATTGTCGGCACTTCTTTTTGTTTTGCCCTTTATTAGCCCGCTGCCGGCTTTTGGCCAGGCTGACAGCCGGATCGAAGCGCTTCGGGAAATAGGCAAGGTCTTTGCCCAGATCGCTGAGAAGGCCCGACCTGCGGTAGTGCAGGTTTTGGTCGAAAAGAGTGCAACCTCGTATGACCTCGAAATCCCGAACTGGCCGTTTGTTCAGCCGCACCCTGGTTACTTTGGCGGGCCCTTCGACTTCGGTCAGGGCGGGCCTTTTCAGCGTGATGATGATAGTTATTACTATTTCTTCCGCCCACAAGAACCTCCATTGCGTCTTCCTCAGCCCAAATCTTACCAGTGCTGCGAAGGCAGTGGCTTTATTGTTTCCAAAGATGGTCATATCCTCACAACCGGGCACGTTGTCGAGGGGGCTAAAACAATCAAGGTTAAGCTTGCAGACAAGCGGGAGCTTGAGGCCAAAATTATCGGCACAGACTCCGAAACGGATATCGCTGTGCTGAGAATTGACGCTGATGATCTGCCTTTCCTGGAGCTGGGTGACTCCGATGCTCTCGCCGTTGGCGATTGGGTTGTTGCTGTAAACAGTCCATTTGGTCCGGGCCATCCGTTCTCAGGCGGCATGGTGACCGCCAAGGGAAGGAGCGGCTTGGGTTTGGCTACTTACGAGGATTTCATCCAGACAGATGTTGCTATAACTGTCGGTGACGGCGGCGGGCCGCTGCTCAATCTTAACGGAAAGGTCGCCGGAATAAATGTTGCCGTAACCGATAAAGGCCCCGGCGGACGAGTGAGTTTTGCAATCCCGATAAATACGGCCAAGTTTGTCTACGAGCAGCTCATTGAGCACGGGATGATTGAGCGTGGGTTCCTGGGTGTGTCGATTCAAGACGTAAGCCCAGATATGGCGGAGGCTCTCGGGCTTAAGGATGCCGGAGGCGCGGTCGTTTCCCAGGTTGTCGAAGATTCTGCCGCCGAGAAAGCGGGGATCAAGCGGCACGACGTTATTGTCGAGCTTAATGGCCGGCCAGTGACATCAGCTAACGAGCTGCGGACGCGCATCGCACTTCTAAAGCCGGGGACGCAGATTGAAGTGATACTGTTGCGTGATGGAAAGCGGGTGACTTTTGCAGTTACGCTTGGCAGGCGTTCACCATTAAGACAGCCGGTCGCCGCCGGTCCACATGTGCTCGAACGATTAGGTTTCACAGTCGAGGACCTCACGCCTGAGCTGGCGGAGCATCTTGGCTATAAGGGTGACAGGGGGGTCGTCGTCACGAAAGTTGAGACTGGCTCGGAAGCCGAACGGCAGGGTATAACTGCCGGAACACTAATTTTGCAGGTCAATCGAAGGCCCGTCAAGGATACGGGCGACTTTAACCGCGCAGTGGAGCAGGGCGGTAAAAAAGGCGTCGTGCTGCTGTTAGTCAAAGATAAACACTACACCCGCTTGGTTCTGCTTCAGCTGAAGTGATCGCACGCAGCGATACGCGCGATGAGATGCTGTATATTGGTCGCGCACCGCCACTTGAACGCCTGCAGGGCGCCGTCACAGGAGACGGCGCGAAGGGAGTTGTTTTCTCTGCGCCTTTAGCGTTATGACGTATTGGCGCTGGATTTGTCCAAAAGCACGCAGAGTAATGCGCATAATCCCGAAGTTCGCCGCATCTCCTTCGCTGATCTTTTCCATCTCCAGTGAAAACTCCCTGAGGTTGCGCACGGTAGCGTTATTTACTTGCGAAATAAGGTCTCCCGGCTGAAGGCCGGCCTGGTCAGCGACTCCACCCCGTTCTACGTCTATTATAATCATTATCGGATACGTGTCTCTGTAATTGAACTTGGAGGCAACCGTCTCGTTCAGCTCGGAGACTTCCATCTGGAAGAATTCTCTGGCGAGCATTTGACCATCGGGCAGAGGCCTCGGCACCATCTTCAATTCGGCTGACCGTATCTGAGGATAAGAGTCTTTGGGTCTTACATATTTGATGGCTATGGCTTCCCCGATCTCTTTGTTTATCATTTTGACGTAGAAGTCGATTACACCGCTGAGCTTCTGTCCGTCGATCTCAAGGACCAGGTCGCCGGCAGCCATTCCTTGCTGGTCGGCGGGACTGTCTTTGCTGACCGAATCGACTACCAGCCCGCTAAACTCGCCGACGGTTTTCATTCTGCCCATTACCAGGCCCAGCCTGGCACGGCGCAGTCTTTCGGGCATCAGCATGTGACTGAGGTTGTCGACCAGTGTGTCTACGGGTATTGCAAAGCCGATGTTTTGTGCCTCTGCTCTGATTGCCGTATTGACCCCTATTAGCTCACCGTTGATATTTAGCAGCGGGCCGCCACTATTTCCGGGGTTAATGGGGGCATCGGTCTGGATAAGGCCGCGCAGCCAGAACCCCTCATGTACCTGGATGTCTCTGCCCAGAGCACTTATAACTCCGCTGGTGACTGTGTTTGAATAGCCGTATGGGTTGCCAATCGCTATCACGGTCTCACCGATCATCAAGTCGTTGCTCCGGCCCAGGTCGATGACGGGTAATTTTTCGCTGCCCTGATTGGCTGGTATGGTCAGGACGGCCAAGTCCTTGCTTTCGTCGGTACTGAATTTATCCGCAGCAAAGTCACGACCATCGCTGAAGATCACCTTAATCTTCTCGACTCCTCTTATCACGTGTGCGTTGGTGATGATGTAGCCGTCTTCGTGCACGACTACGCCGGAACCGAGTACCGTGACTTGGGTGCGGAATCTCGGCCCCCAGGGATCGAACATATCGGGCCAGTCGAATCCCGACCAGGTAGAACCTGAAGCCAGACGCTCGCCTGCGATGTTTACGACTGCCTTGTGTGTCCTCTGATAGACCCTGACCACCGGCGTTTCCCGATCGAATGCTGCTTTGTCCTGAGCTTGTGCCGGCCCGATGAGTCCGAGCAAAAGTGCTGGTACCGTTGTAATCGTCAGCAGTAAATTCACTATTCTCATCAGCGTATAACCTCCACAGTACATTTTTATGCCGTCGGTCGGTCCACTGCAACTCAATTGTAAGTTGACAATTGACAATTTTCAATTTGATTTCACGCGGTGCCGGCTTAGATGGCAGCATTGGCGAAAGCGGGGGGTATCACTGATCGTCATAGCTGTTGCAGACAATGCGGCAGCAGGGTATAAATTGGCTGCGATAAATGCTACGCAGAATTACGGTATGTATTTGAGGTCACGGACAAGTGGAACGTAAAAGCAAAGTTGTGCCGGGAAAAACAAGCCTGGCCGACCAAGAATTGTGTGATATATGCAGAGACAAATCAGGGGTCAGAGATGCCCGCATAATTTGCCCGTCGGATGTTGCGACTGCCGCCTGGGTGCGGCTAAAATGCCAGTTCGGATGTGACGGCTATGGGCAGTGCTTGGTCTGTCCTCCCTTTACACCATCGCCTGAGCAGATGCGCACGGTCTTGGACGCATATCATCGGGCAATCTTGATTCACTTTGCCGCGGATGCAGATGTGAAGGCGACAGTTGCCGACCTTGAGCGGAGCATTTTTCTTCGCGGCGCATGGAAAACATTCAGCCTGGGTGCCGGTCCTTGCTATTTTTGCCGGAAGTGTTCGGTAGAAGACCGTAAATGTCGTCACCCTGAACGGGCGGCCCATCGATGGAAGCGTGTGGAATAGACGTTTTCTCCACTGTCAGAAAAGCAGGGCTTCCAATCGAAGTAGTGGCCCATAGGCGCCGGTGCCCAAATTACTACGGACTTATACTGGTGGATTAGGCTGCATACGTAGACAGCTTTGCGTTGTGCTCGCCGCGGCGGCATATCAGCCTTGCGTGCGGACGTGTTTCTTATTACAATACAGTTTGTTTGGGAATGCCAATAGCGCTGACCATGTAGTTTTGGAGTGCGACTCCGGCGTCGTGGTCCACTTCTCGCAGCCGGTTAGCACCGGCAGAATACAGGCCGCGGCAAGAACACGAAGAACCGGGCAATTGCATCTCATGTTTCTGTCTCCAAAACTACATGGTCAGCG
>JAFNGF010000402.1 GCA_017885385.1 Planctomycetota bacterium | reverse complement strand
AGACCGCGTTATCGGTATATTTCTGAAACGCCGCCTGCATTTGGACGTGCTCCTGCGGACTTACGTCAAACGCAGTGACGAATATTCTTCTTATGTCCTCGGGAACGCCCTTGATATTTTGCACAGAGCCGCGCCTGGCAATCTCAGCAAGAAGCTCTCTGCTATAGAACTTTCTTTTTTTGGCGACGGCTTCAAAGAAGGGGCTGATCTCGAAAAGTCTTGTGCCCGACAGCACGTTTCGCACAAAGCTTATGGCAAAAAGAGGCTCAATGCCGCTTGAACATCCGGCGATGATGCTGATAGTGCCGGTAGGTGCTATCGTGTTTACCGTTGCGTTGCGAAGCCTGAGGTTGTCTTTGGCGTAAATCGACCTATCAAAGTTCGGGAAGACTCCTCGTTCTCCGGCAAGGCCGGCTGAGGCATCGAGGGATTCTTTGTGGATAAAACGCATGAGCTTTTTGGCAAAATTGACTGCCTTGCCCGAATTGTACGGCAGCCCCAGCATTACGAGCATATCCGCAAATCCCATTACGCCCAGGCCAATTTTTCTATTTGCCAATGTGGCGTCTTTTATCTGCGGCAGCGGAAAATTATTCACCTCGATAACGTCGTCCAGAAATCTGACTGCCCATCGAACTGCTTCTTTGAGTTTTTGCCAGTCGACTTCACAGTTGTCTTCGGTTTGTTTTACAAATTTTGCGAGATTTATGGAAGCCAAGTTGCAGCTTTCGTAGGCAAGCAGCGGCAGCTCTCCGCAGGGATTTGTCGCCTCGATTCGGCCTATCGCGGGCGTAGGATTACGCCTGTTTATCTGGTCCAGAAATACCATGCCGGGGTCGCCNNCCCGATTCTATCTTAGCTTCAATAAACTCGACGATATCCGGATGGTCGCACCGCAGGATGCCCATATTTGCGCCTCGTCTTCTTCCGCCCTGGACGATGACGCCGGTCGCTTTATCGAATATGCTCATAAACGATACCGGGCCCGATGCCTGTCCCTTGGTCGAACGAACGATATCTGCTTTGGGCCTTAGATTCGAGAAGCTAAAACCTGTGCCGCCGCCGGTTTGATGTATCTGTGCCATCTGACCCAGAGCCGTAAATATTCCCTCTATAGAGTCCTCCACCGGAATTACAAAGCAGGCGGAGAGCTGTCCGAGCGAAGTGCCCGCGTTCATCAGGGTCGGCGAGTTCGGCATAAACTCCAAATTCCGCATCATTAGATAAAACTTCTCTTCAACGTCCTCTTTGCTATAGCGGGACTTGAAGTTGTCCTCTGCTTTAGCTACATTGCTGGCAACCCTTCTGAATAGCTCGCTGGGCGTCTCAACGATATTCTGGCTCTCGTCTTTGAGCAGATACCTTCTCTTGAGAACTTCCACGGTATTGACGGGCAGTTTCAGGTCGTCTTTCAGGCCCATCGCAGACTTAGTGAAACGCAGCTGGCTTCGATTTTCCCGATACAGAATGTAGCTTTTGGCGATATGGTTGTAACCCTCGCTCATCAAAACCGATTCTACGGTGTCCTGGATGTTTTCGATGTCGGGGATTTTGCCCTTATACTGCCGGCAAAGCCGCTCTACGACGCCTTCGGTTACGCGACGAGCGATACTCTGGGCTTTTCGCTTTTCGCCCAGGACTTCCAGAGCGGCCCTTTGCACTGCATTTTGAATCTTGGACCGGTCAAATCGGACAATTGAGCCGTCCCTTTTCTTGACCTTCGCGGGTACAGTTATCTTGGGCATAATTTTTCTCCCGGCGCCATCGAGCCGGCACTGCGGTAGCCGGCGCCAATTCTCAATTGTCGGTCGTCAATAGTCAATTGTCAATCTGCGATTATCTACAATAGGTGTGGAAAGTATCTACGCCGGGCAAATTATCTCGCTGAGTTTTTGCATACGTAGATAAAAGCGGGCGGAAGATTTTGGGGTACAAACTTGAGCTTCACTTGCGAAAAGTAGTTTCTCATCTTTTTCCCCAATAGGGGGGTGTACTGCAATTGGATGTATCTTTTCGATTTACTGGTAATAGCAAGAATTTCTTGTTGTTTTGACTCTGTAAACCAGACAAGAGGCAGACCCGAGACAATACAATCCAAATTGTCAACGTATCGTTCGCAGTTTCCGGCATCGTCATTAATAACTTTTAGGCGCGGGTCGTTGATTCTCTCCAGGTCTCTGCAGAACTTCGGGTTGATCTCAAAGCAGGTCAGGCGACCATTTTGGGGAAGACGCTTGAGAATTTCCGTCGTTACAGCGCCGGTTCCTGCACCAAGTTCGACAACTTCGAGGCTTCCGTCAATCTGCTCAGCCATTTTTTTTGCCAGAGTCTTGGAGCTCTGCGTGAAGGTTCCTACCTGTGTCGGGTGTCTGAAGAATTGCCAAACAAAATGAAGATCTATCATTTTGGATGCTCCCAATATCATAGCCGGCACGAAAACTTTCATACCATAGTAACACTGAACGTGACAGTGTCAACAAAGATTCTGGAGTATCCGGATTACCTCCTCGTCGCAGACGTCGTACCAATTGGCGTAAGCTTGTGCGACAGCCTGGAAAAACGCGGGTTTTTCCAGAACGACCACGTCATCGACAATCCTTGCCAGTTCTGCCGCGGTGGATGGGCCGGCCACCGGCGAAGCAACCACGATTTTTCCGGCTTTTTTATTTTTGCAAAGGGAAATACCCGCCCGCATTGTCGAGCCCATCGCAATGCCGTCATCAATCAAGATGACGGTTCGGTCGGCGATTTGCGGCAGCGGTCGGCCTTTCCTAAGGGCGGCGATTCGTCTTTTTATCTCCCTGCGTTGCTGCTTGAGTATTCGGTCGATAGTGTGCTGTGATAGGCCGCGGGCTGCGTAGTTATTTATGAAGGTGCTTCCGTCCTCGGCGACGGCGCCGAATCCAGCCTCCGGATTATCCGGGAAGGGCAATTTTCTGGCTATCAATATGGAGAATTCGCAGCCGAGGTGTTTGGCGACTTCGTATCCTACCTCGACGCCGCCTTTCGGAATGGCTAAGACCAACGGCTTCTGTTCTCTATAGTTTTCCAACGCCCTGGCCAGCTTTTGGCCGGCATCTTTTCTATCTGCAAACATAGGCCTGATCCACCCAGAATAGATTCTGCTGTTGACAGGGTACGTACGCCGTATAATGAACCAATTATGACGACCTGCAAAAAATGTGGCAAGGCCTCCGAGGAGATAGCAGAGGTGCTGTCGCTATGCAGCCAATGTATTCGCCAGGCCGATGAAGATATGCTGGCTGAGCTTGCAGAAATTCACGCCCGAAGCCGCGAGAGCTTTGGCCTGCCCGCTCGCCCCCCATCTGTAGCGGACGGCCTGCAATGCGGGCTATGTCAAAACCAATGCAAGATTGCTCTTGGCGGGCATGGTTATTGCGGCGTGCGCGGCAATGAAAACGGACGCCTCGTGGGCGGTACTGCCCAAGGTGCTGTGGTCTCGTGGTACTACGACCCGCTGCCCACCAATTGTGTTGCTGACTGGGTGTGCCCGGCTGGCAGCGGTGCCGGCTACCCACAGTGGGCACACCGTAACGGCCCGGAACACGGCTTCTTCAACCTGGCAGTTTTCTACGAAGCGTGTACTTTCGATTGCCTTTTCTGCCAGAACTGGCATTATCGCGAGCGCTCGATGACCGGTGACACCCATACTGCCGAGGAGCTCGCAGCGAGCGTGACATCGAGCACATCCTGCATCTGTTTCTTCGGCGGCGACCCAATCTGCCAATTGCCGCATGCTCTGACAGCCGCGAAGCTGGCACGCAGGCAGAATAGCGAGCAAATTTTGCGTGTATGCTGGGAAACGAACGGCTCGATGGGTCCTGAGCTGCTCGATGAAATGCTAAATCTTTCGTTAGAAAGTGGCGGCTGCGTTAAGTTCGACTTGAAGGCTATGGATGAAAATATACATAAAGCACTTTGTGGCGTCAGCAATCGCCGAACGCTGGCGAACTTTGCTCACGCAGCCGGGCGAATTTCGCAAAGGCCGCCGGTGCCTTTACTGATCGCAAGCACACTGCTTGTGCCCGGTTATATTGATGCCGAGGAGGTCAAGGCGATAGCGTCTTTTATCGCTGATCTGGACCTGAATATACCATACGTGCTTCTTGGCTTTCATGGCGATTTTCTTATGACAGATTTACCGCCAACCTTCTGGAAG